>JAQVYP010000090.1 GCA_029004655.1 Oscillospiraceae bacterium
TTATTTGTTTTTAAAAAAATCATAATATATTTATGAATTCGGTTGAAAAAGTACACAATATATTGTAAAATAAGGATAAACGAAATGTGGTTTGATTTGGAGGCATTTTAATGGCATTGAATTTTATCAGTGGATATGCAGATTGTTTTCTAGCAGAAAATGAACTTGAAGGTCTGGCATCGCAAGTAAAAGCAGCACATGAAACACTTCATGGGAAAACAGGTCTGGGAAATGAATATTTAGGATGGGTTGATTTACCTGTTGATTATGATAAACAGGAATTCAGCAGAATTAAAAAGTCAGCGGAAAAGATTTGTTCAGATAGTGATATTCTTATTGTAATTGGTATCGGCGGCTCCTATCTTGGTGCCAGAGCTGCTATCGAATTTCTAAAATCGAATTTGTATAATAATCTTCCAAAGGAAACACCTGACATTTACTTCGCAGGCAACACCTTAAGCGGAAGTGCTATTAATGATTTACTTAGTATTTGCGAAAACAAACGTGTCTCGGTAAATATTATTTCCAAATCGGGAACAACAACCGAGCCTGCAATTGCATTTAGAATTTTCCGCGAGTATCTTGAAAATAAATATGGCAAAGAGGAGGCGGTTAAGAGAATTTACTGCACCACCGACAAGGCCAGAGGTACACTAAAACAGTTGGCTGACGAGCAGGGATATGAGAGCTTCGTTGTTCCGGATGACGTCGGCGGACGATACTCGGTTCTTACGGCAGTGGGACTGTTACCAATTGCTGTAGCAGGTGCTGATTTGGACGCTTTGATGAAAGGCGCTGCAGCAGCCCGCGATGAGTATATGAATACAGACCTCCAGAGCAACATGTGCTATAAATATGCGGCACTTAGAAATGCTTTCTATCGCAAGGGCAAGGCTATCGAGCTGTTAGTAAGCTATGAGCCCCGTTTCGCATTGATGTCCGAATGGTATAAACAACTTTTCGGTGAGAGCGAAGGTAAGGACAACAAGGGACTTTTCCCGGCGGCTGTAACATTCACAACAGATCTTCATTCTATGGGTCAATATATTCAGGAAGGCAGACGCCATCTTTTTGAGACGGTTGTTACATTCGGTGATGTTGGTTCTGATTTGACCATTAAAGCAGACTCACAAAATGGCGACGGACTCAACTTCATTGCCGGAAAAACAATGTCATTTGTTAATCAAAAGGCTTTTCAGGGCACCGTGCTTGCTCATACAGACGGTGGTGTTCCAAACCTTATCATTAATATCGATAAGGCAGACGAAGAAAACCTTGGCCGCCTGATTTACTTCTTTGAAAAGGCATGTGCTATTTCAGGATATTTGCTCGGTGTTAATCCATTTGATCAACCCGGTGTTGAAAGCTATAAAAAGAACATGTTTGCAATGCTTGGCAAGCCCGGATATGAAGAGCAAAAAGCGGTATTGGAAGCAAGACTTAAATAGTTCAACAAAGCAACAACCGCATTAAGCGGTAAAATATAAAGGAGCTGATCTTATGATAAAACTAATTATCGGAAAAAAAGGTTCAGGAAAAACAAAAAATCTTATCAACGCAGTAACTGAGGCTTCTAACAAGTCGGCCGGCAATGTGGTGTGTGTTGAAATGGGCCCGGCATTAACTTACGATATTCCCTCAAGTGTGCGTCTTATCAATACTGAGGTTTACGGTATAGCAGGCTATGATGCATTTTATGGTTTCTTATCAGGAATTTGCGCAGGCAACTATGATGTAACAGACATTTTTGTTGATGCTACACTGAGAATCGGTTCTCGCGATTATAATGAATTAGCTGATTTCATTGTTAAGGTTGATGGCTTGGCAAAAGAAAGCAATACAAATATGGTATTCACCGTTTCATGTGATGAAAGTGAACTTCCTGCAAGAATTTTTGAGTTCGCGCAAAAGGCTTAACTTAAACGAAATCGGGCGGACGACTATGTCCGCCCGATTTAATTAGTACATATATTTTATCCTTGACAAATCGGGGAATACTATATATAATAATCAGTGTGACAATTTGAGGTGAGATATATGGTTCTTGATTTGAAACCAATTTTTTTAAACGATAATAAGAGCCTTTCACTCAATTGCGAGTTCGATTTTAGCGGTGTCGACTTAAATGATGGCTTTCCACTCAAAAAGCCAGCTAAAGTTTCAGGCAGTGTCTATAATCGGGCAGGAGTAGTTAACCTATCTGTAGTTTGCGTTGTTGAGTATGATGCAATGTGTGACCGTTGCGGAAAAGAATGTACTCAAAATTATGAAGTGCCGATAGAGAGAGTTCTTGCGACTGAAGTCTTTAATGAGGATAATGATGAAATTATTGTTGTGGAAGACTATAAGCTGGATTTATTTGAGCTGTGCCGTTGCGAAGTAATTTTGTCACTACCAATGAAGCATTTGTGCAAAAAGGACTGCAAAGGCGTGTGCCAAAATTGCGGCAAGAATCTTAATGACGGTCCATGCAATTGTGCAACGCAAAAGGTTGACCCTAGACTAAAAAAACTTGGCGAACTTCTAAAATAGTCATTAGTCATTTATGATTTTTATAAGGAGGTGCTGAACATGGCAGTACCAAAGAGAAAAACTAGTAAAGCAAGACGTGATAAAAGGCGTTCAAGTGTTTGGAAACTTGAAGCTCCAACATTGGTGAAATGTCCTCGTTGCGGCGAGTACAAAAGACCTCACAGATTATGCGCAGCTTGCGGCTACTACAATGGTCGTGAAGTAATCAAGGTTGAGGACTAATCAACCATTTAGAGTAGAGGAGGATTAATCCTTCTCTATTTTTTTGTTTCATAATATTTCCAATTAAAAAGCACCCAAAGATGAGGTGATTTTTAGTTGGAATTAGTATCAGGAGGGAACACATATGTCCGTAATTATATCAAGTATAGAGGCGGGTTCGGCTGCTGCAAAGGCTGGCATATGTGCCGGCGATACATTAATAGCTATTAACGGTAATGAAATTGTAGATGTTCTTGATTATCGATTTTATCAAAATGATACATCTTTGGAAGTAGCTGTTATTGATAAAAAAGAGAACCGTGTTAGTTATAATATTAAAAAAGCTGAGTATGATGAGCTTGGACTTCAGTTTGAAACATATCTAATGGACAAGCAAAGAAGTTGTAAAAACAAATGTGTGTTTTGCTTTATTGATCAACTCCCAAAAGGCATGAGAGATAGCCTTTACTTCAAGGATGACGACTCACGCTTGTCGTTTTTGTTTGGCAATTATATTACGCTGACAAATATTTCGGAGCATGAGGTTGAGCGCATAATTAAAATGCATATCAGTCCAATAAATATTTCGGTGCACACAACAAATCCTGAGCTGCGTGTCAAAATGATGAATAACCGTTTTGCGGGCGACGCATTAAATGTGCTTTGGCGCTTGTGTGACGCCTCAATCAGCATAAATTGTCAGCTTGTGCTGTGCCCGGGATATAATGATGGTGATGAGTTAAGGAAAACGTTAGAGGACTTAACGAAAAGGCCGTCAATAAAGAGTATTGCATGTGTTCCTGTTGGACTTACCGCCTATCGTGAAGGTTTGGCAAAGCTTGAACCGTTTAATGAACAGACGTCAGCAGAAGTAATTGATATAATTGATGAATACGGACAGAAAACAATAGAACAATATGAAGAGAGACGTTGCTATTCTGCAGATGAATTTTATCTTATGGCAAACAGACCTTTCCCGCCGGCAGAATTTTATGGCGAGTTTGCGCAGCTGGAAAACGGTGTCGGAATGTGCTCACTTTTATGGGCAGAGTGTTGCGACGCGGTTAATTGCAATACAAAGCTCCATAAAAAGAGAAAAATAAGCAGTGTCACAGGTGAAGCAGCATATCCGCTTATCCGTAATATTGTTGACATAGCCCAGAATAAATGGCATAATTTAAATTGTGAAGTATACAAAATCAAAAACGAATTTTTTGGTGGTAGAATAAGTGTTACCGGCCTTGTTACAGGCGGTGATATTATAAATCAGCTTGAAGGTAAGGATCTTGGAAAAGAACTTTTGTTGCCGGCTGTTATGCTAAGACGCGAACGAGATATGTTTCTTGATAATATCACAGTAGAACAGCTGGAATTAGCGCTTAATGTCAAGGTTAAAATAGTTGAAAACAATGGACAAGAGTTAATTGAAGCGCTGATAGGCAGAAAAATAGACTAAGGAACGGTGTAAATAATGGCAAAACCGGTTGTTGCGGTGGTTGGTCGCCCAAATGTTGGAAAGTCAACCTTGTTTAATAAATTAATAGGACAACGGCTGTCGATTGTCGATGATACGCCGGGTGTTACTCGTGACCGAATTTACGGTGATTCCGAGTGGGTGGGCAGGAAATTCATGCTCGTTGATACAGGCGGAATTGAGCTAAAGACAGACGATGTAATTCTTTCTAAAATGCGCTCGCAGGCGGAATTGGCGATTGCAACCGCATCGGTTATAATTTTTGTTACTGATTTGAAAAGCGGCATTACTGCTGCTGACAGAGAAGTTGCCTCAATGCTTCAAAAAAGCAATAAGCCTATTGTGCTTTGCGTTAATAAGTGCGATTCTGTTGGAAATATGCCGATGGAATTCTACGAATTTTATAATCTTGGACTTGGCGATCCAATTGCAGTTTCAAGTGTGCACGGTCATGGAACAGGTGATTTGCTTGACGCTGTTTTTGAATATATACCAAAAGAAGATTTTGAAGAAGATGACGATTCAATTATAAATGTTGCTGTAATCGGTAAGCCGAATGCCGGCAAATCAAGCCTTATTAACAAAATTTCAGGCGAAGAACGTTCCATTGTTTCAGATATTGCAGGCACAACCCGCGATGCTATTGACACCTTGGTGGAAAGAGAAGGAGTTAAGTATAACTTTATTGATACCGCCGGACTCAGACGTAAAAGTAGGGTTGATGACAATATCGAAAGATACAGCGTCATGCGAGCTAAAATGGCTGTTGAGCGTTCTGACGTGTGCGTTATAATGATAGATGCTACCGAAGGGTTCACAGAACAAGATTCAAAGGTGGCAGGCTTGGCGTTGGAGCAAGGCAAGGCGGCAATAATTGCTGTTAACAAGTGGGATGCTGTTGAAAAAACAGGTCAAACAATGGACAGCATGCGCAAGCAACTTATGGTAGATTTTTCTTTTATGACATATGCTCCGATAATCTTTATTTCCGCCAAAACAGGCCAGAGAATTGATAGGTTGTTTGAACTTATAAAATACGTTCATTCTCAGAACACAATGCGCATTTCAACAGGTATGCTCAACGACATTTTGGCCGATGCTACTGCGCGTGTTCAGCCGCCTACAGATAAAGGCAAGAGATTAAAGATTTATTATATGACTCAAGCATCGACAAAGCCCCCGACATTTGTTTGTTTTTGTAACAGACAGGATTTGTTTCACTTTTCATATCAGCGATATCTTGAAAATCAGATTAGGTCTACATTTGGGCTTGAAGGAACACCGATTCGCATGGTAATTCGAGAACGTGGAGATCGTAAAGCCTAATTATTCAGTACTCAGGGGGAGCTAAAATGGATATAATTGTTTCGATATTATTGGTTTTTCTGTCATTGGTTATCAGCTATTTGTTAGGTAGCATAAGTTTTGCTGTTTTATTATCTAAAATATTTGCACACAAAGATGTTAGAAACTATGGAAGCGGAAACGCCGGAATGACGAATGTTGTGCGAACCGCAGGCGTATTGGCGGGTGTTTTAACCCTGCTTTTTGATATTGTAAAAGGTGCTGTGGCATGCTCTATAGGAAAATTTCTGATTTTTTCTTATTTATACCACATTACAGGCAGCGAATGGCTCTTGCCGGTGTATGGTGCATTGTTGTGCGGAATATTCTGTCAGCTCGGACACATCTTTCCGATATACTTTGGATTTAAAGGCGGCAAGGGAGTTGCAACCACCGTTGGAATTATGGCAATATGCAATTGGATGGTTTTAGTAATCGCTTTGTCGGTGTTTATTATTATTTTCCTATTAACCAAAACGGTATCTAAAGGATCAATTCCTGCTGCTGCTAGTTTACCCATTTCTATGTTTTTCTTATACAATCGTGTTGAGGGAATGCCGTCTACCGGATATATTCAATGTGCTTTGACGGCAGTATTTGCAATAATTATTATTGTTAAGCATAAAGATAATATTATCAGAATTATTCATGGCGAAGAAAAAACAATAACGTCTAAAAAGTAAGGGGGCTTTATGTGTGTCGAAAATCACAGTTTTAGGTTCAGGTGGCTGGGGAACTGCGTTGGCATTGACTGCGTTTCATTGTAAACATGAGGTTACTGTTTGGTCACCATTTGAGTCAGAAATAAATATGCTTAAAAATGATCGGGAACATAAAAAACTGTTGCCGGGTGTCATAATTCCAGATGAGATAAACTTCACAACTGATATAGAGGCTGTAAACGGTTCCCTGATAACAATTATAGCAGTTCCTTCCTTTGCGGTCAGAGAAACCGCTGCCCGCCTTAAAGGTAAGGACTGTGGTATTATAGTAAACGTAGCAAAGGGTATTGAATCCGTAAGCCATTTGAGACTATCTGAAGTCATTGCTGACGAGCTGCCAGGTTCACGAGTGGTTGCTTTGTCGGGCCCATCGCACGCTGAAGAGGTTGGCAGAAGGGTGCCAACTACAATAGTCGCTGCATCGTTAGATAATGAAGCAGCTATCCAAGTTCAATCGGCATTAATGTGTTCGTTCTTTAGAATTTATACAAATAGTGATGTTATGGGTGTAGAGCTTGGTGCAGCACTTAAAAATATTATTGCAGTGGCAGCCGGGGTTGTTGATGGCTTAGGCTATGGAGATAATACGAAGGCCGCACTAATAACTCGAGGGCTCACAGAAATTGCTCGTCTGGGAATAAAAATGGGAGCGAAAGAGAAAACTTTCATGGGATTATCGGGACTTGGCGATTTGGTGGTTACCTGCACATCAGTGCATAGCAGAAATCACAGATTTGGAGAAATGATTGGACACGGTGCGGAGATTGCAAAAGCTCTCGAAACTGTCGGTACCGTTGAGGGTTATCATGCGACAGCAACGGCCTGGGAACTTGCAAAAGAGTTGTCAGTTGATATGCCAATAACAGAACAGTGCTATGCCGTGCTGTATGAAGAAAAGGATTCCAAAGATGCGATAACTAACTTGATGGGGCGTCCCGGCAAGAACGA
>JAQVYP010000091.1 GCA_029004655.1 Oscillospiraceae bacterium
ATAGAGTGTGGTAATTATCTTGAGCATAACATAGATATAGCGAGAAAAGAATCACAAAACTTTTTAAAAGTTATAAATAATTACACTGTTGATGAATTAAAGTATTAATCATTGTGATATTACACAATTTTATTTATATAATATTGTTATTAATTACTGAAAAAGGTTACAAACCAGTTTAAAAGGTTGCAAAGTTGTAATATATCGATATAATGAATATATTATATTACAAATTTGTTACTAATGGAGCTGGTTTTTTTGTCATCTCAGTGTAAAAACTCAAAACAAAAAACCGAATATGTTAAATTTATAGCATTACTTTTCAGTATGTGTATTTATGTTACCCACAGAATTACGACATTATTAAAATCTGTAAAAAGAATTTTTGTGTTTAGTATAATTTGCTTATATAAGCTGATGAGAAAGTTATTATCAAATTGTTTCAAAGCTGTTTTATCCTTTGTTAAATTCATAAATAAACATTTTATGTTCTTGCTATCAGGCTTTAAATGCTATAGAAGGTTGTTTTCTCAATTCATGAAATATACAAAGAAAATGAACCTTTTAGCTGCAATTAAATTACACGTTCAAGATGTTCGTAAGGCTACATCTAAAAATGTTATCAAAGTTTTTAAATTTTCTTATACTTTTGCTACTATTGCTGCTTTCGTTGTAGTTGGATTTTTTATCTTTTCTTGGTCTAATATGACATTTGCTCTAAAGGTTAATTACGGAGGTTCTGTAATTGGCTATGTTCAAAATGAAAATGTTGTTGATCAGGCAGTTGAAATAATGTCTTTCAATATTGCTTGTGATGATGCTTCACTTTATATTTATGATACTAAATTTTCCATGGGTGTAACATCTCGTTCTAATGTAGAATCTGCTGAAGAAATTGCACAAACAGCAATTGAATCAACAAGTGAATTGCAATCTGCTTATGGTTTGTACATTAATGATGTCTTGTATACTGCATGTGACGATAAATCAAGTATCGAAAATGTTCTGTCTGAAATCCTAAACAACAGTGCAACTGACCAAAATGTTGAAGTTGGTTTTGTTCAGGATATTGCTATTTCAAAGGCATACTTTCCTGTTAATACTATTATTTCAAATGAAAATGTTGATCAGGTTATTAATAATCAGGTTCTACCTTTAAGTGTTAAGGTTACAACCAAAGAAACATATACACTGCCGATTGCATACAATACTGAAAAGATTGAAGATGCTAATAAGGCTGTTGGATATGAAAAGGTTAGTGTGTCAGGCGTTGAAGGCACACAATTGGTCACAGCAATGATTACGTATGTTGATGGTGTTGAATTTGAAAGAACAGTTTCTTCAGAAGAAACAATTACCGAACCAACTACAAAAGTGATTGTTTATGGAACAAAAGAAGTCACTAGAAGCAGTTCGCAAAAATTATCTTCAGCTATTACTAGCAATGGCTCAATGATTTGGCCGGTAAAATCAAATAGTAAAATGTATATAAGCACTTATTTTGGTGAAGGCCGCCATAAAGGAATTGATATCACTTCACCTCGTGGAAATGATATATATGCTGCTGACGCAGGCGTCGTTACGTTTGCCGGTTGGGGTTCCAACGGTTATGGCAATTATATTGTTATTAAGCACGGAGATAATAAGACTGAAACGCTGTATGGGCATTGCAGTAAGCTTTTTGTATCGGTTGGTGACACTGTCTCTGCTGGACAAGTTATTGCTGCTGTCGGATCTACAGGACAATCTACAGGTAACCATTTGCATTTTGAAGTTATTGTTAACGGAGTAAAGGTTAATCCACTCGGATATGTAAAAAAATAATGACTTTATTATATACTAAAAGCCAGCACCGATTTTGGTGCTGGCTTAAAATATTTAATTATTAAATTTTTTGTGCTCCGAAAAATGTTTATAGACTAAGAGACCGATTATACTAATAACGGCTGAAACAGAAAATATAATTATTGATGTAGTATAGTTTTGACTTTCCAAAGCAGCACCGGCGTAAGTAGATGAAAGTATTGATGGTATTCTTCCAATAATATTAATAATAAAGAAAACACTTGGTTTAATATTAGTTAGCCCCGCCAAATATGTTATTAAATCTTTCGGCGTGCCGGGAATAAAATATAGAATGAAAAGTAATAATTCGAGGTTTTTTTTATTGTTTAATATTTTGTTGTTTCTAAGTTTTTCGCTGTCTATTATTATATTTAAAAATTTATGCCCTAAAGTTCGGGTTAAAAAGAAAATTGGAATCGTTGCAATAATCACTCCGATTTGGCAATATAATAACCCTAACCAAGCACCATATGCAAAACCGGCGCCAACTTCAACTATTTCGCCGGGGATTAGTGCAAACATAACTTGTGTTATTTGTATTCCAATAAAAATAAGGAACCCCAAAACACCTTTTGAGTTAATATAGTCTCTGAAACGTTCGGGATTTTGCGCTGATTTTACTATTATCGGCCCTAATACAACAGAACCAGTAATAAATATTGCAAAAAAAACGACAGCAGAAATTATAATATATAACTTACGTCCGCTATTTGTAGATTTTTTATTATCCATATAAATACCCCAAAAACATTTTATTTAATATATCATCATAATTCGACAAAGAAAAGTTTTTTTATCTTTATTTTATAAATAATTAAGATAGTCTTAATAGTTGGATCAATCTTTTGGTAGCTAATGCTTGACTATACACAATATATAGTATAAAATTATTAAGTATGTAATATCAATTGTTTTATTTAGTGCATCAAGAACATAATGACAAGGATGGGCTTAAATGGCTAAAAAATCGGCTTATACTAATGAAAGCATAACCAGTTTAAAGGGTGCAGAGCGTGTTCGTAAACGCCCGGGAGTTATTTTTGGGTCGGATGGAATTGATGGATGTCAACATTCGGTGCTTGAAATAATTTCAAACTCTATTGATGAAGCAAGAGAAGGATTCGGCAATAAAATTATTATTACCAGATATTCTGATAAATCAATTGAAGTTCAAGATTTTGGACGTGGCGCCCCTGTTGATTTTAACCCTAAAGAAAATTGCTTTAACTGGGAGCTGCTTTATTGTGAAATGTACGCCGGCGGTAAATATAACACCAATAACGGCGAAAATTATGAGTATTCACTGGGGCTTAATGGATTGGGGCTTTGTTCAACGCAATACGCATCCCTATATATGGACGTCGAGATAAAACGTGACGGATTTAAATACACTTTACATTTCGAGCATGGCGAAAATGTTGGCGGCCTGACAAAAGAACCATATACCGGTAAGGATACCGGAACAACGACTAAATGGAAACCTGATTTAAATGTTTTTACGGATATTGATATTCCGCTTGAATACTTTTCTGATACTCTTAAACGCCAGGCAGTTGTAAATGACGGGCTTTTGTTTGTACTTCGAAATCAAGTAGGAGGTAAGTTCGAGGAGTTCCAATTTTCATATTTGCAAGGAATTAGGGACTATGTTAATGAATTAGTCGGAGAAGACGGGTTGACTGGGATTCAGTTTTGGCAGACTGAAAAAAAGGGTAAAGACAGAGAAGACAAGCCCGAATATAAGGTGAAAATTAATGCTGCTTTGTGCTTTTCTAATAAACTTCGTTTAAAGGAATATTATCACAATTCAAGTTGGTTGGAATATGGTGGTGCTCCTGAAAAGGCAGTCAGAAATGCGTTTGTTTATCAAATTGATAATTATATTAAACAGAACAATAAATATCAGAAAAATGAAAGTAAAATTTCTTTTCAAGATATCGAAGAATGTTTGGTACTTTGCATTTCGTCTTTTTCAACACAAACATCATATGAAAACCAAACTAAAAAATCTATCACTAATAAATTTATTGCAGAGGCAATGACAGAATTCTTTAGACACCAGCTTGAGGTCTATTTTATAGAAAATATCGCTGAGGCAAATAAAATTATTGAACAGGTACTGATTAATAAGCGAAGCCGTGAAAGATCCGAAAGGGAACGACTAAACTTAAAAAAGACAATGCAATCAGGAAATGACCTTATGAATCGTGTTCAGAAGTTTGTTGATTGCCGCAGCCGTGATGTCGGGGAGCGTGAGCTTTTTATAGTTGAAGGTGATTCTGCTCTAGGTGCGTGTAAACTTGCACGTTTTGCAGATTTTCAGGCAATTATTCCTGTTCGTGGTAAAATTTTAAATTGCCTTAAACCTGAGTATGATAAAATTTTTAAGAATGACATTATTACAGATCTTATTAAAGTGCTTGGTTGTGGCGTTGAAGTTAAAACCAAAGCAAATAAAGATTTGTCGACATTTGATATGAATAATTTGCGTTGGAATAAAGTAATTATTTGTACCGATGCTGACGTTGATGGGTTCCATATTAGAACACTTATCCTAGCAATGATTTATAGACTAATGCCATCACTTATAAATGCTGGTAAAGTCTTTATTGCAGAAACTCCTTTATATGAAATTAGTACAAAGGATATGACATATTTTGCATATGCCGAAAAAGAAAAAGAAGAAATTTTCACAAAAATAGGAAACGTTAAATATAGCATTCAACGATCAAAAGGACTTGGTGAAAACCAACCTGATATGATGAACATGACAACTATGAATCCTGAAACTCGCAGACTTGTTAAAGTAATGCCGCAAGATGCTGAACGCACTGCAGATATGTTTAATGTTTGGCTTGGTGATAATTTGCAAGGCAGAAAAGACATGATTTCTGAAAAGGGATATTTGTATATTGATGATGCTGATGTCAGCTAAATTTAAAGATTTAAAAGATTTTAATGCAGGGGGAGTTTAAATATATGGCTCCAAGAAAGAAAAAGGCTGAAAAAGAAAAGCACAATAAAATAAACGCTTATATTGCGGGCGCAGGTACAATTATTAATCAACCAATCACCGAAACACTTGAAACAAATTTTTTGCCATACGCAATGAGCGTAATTTTATCTCGTGCAATTCCGCAAATAGACGGATTTAAGCCATCACATCGCAAATTGTTATATACGATGTATAATATGGGGCTTCTAAATGGCACAAGAATTAAATCGGCAAATATTGTAGGAAGAACCATGCAGCTTAACCCTCATGGTGATGCGTCAATTTATGAGACAATGGTGCGTTTATCTGAAGGCTATCAGGCACTGCTTCATCCTTATGTTGATTCTAAGGGTAACTTTGGTAAGGCTTATTCAAGAGATATGTCGTGTGCAGCATCTCGTTATACCGAGGCAAAGCTTTCCGGCATATCTGCAGAGCTGTTTAAAGATATCGATAAAGATACTGTAGATTTTGTCGATAACTATGATTCAACAATGAAAGAGCCAACGCTGTTTCCTGTATCATATCCTTCAATCTTGGTTAACGCAAATACGGGTATTGCGGTTGGAATGGCAAGCTCAATTTGTCCTTTCAATTTGGAAGAGGTTTGCCGCACAACTATTGCTTTTATTAAGGACAACGAGTGCAATATCGGTGATACACTGATTGCACCTGATTTTCCCGTTGGCGGTCAGCTTTTGTATAATCGCAGTGAACTAGAAAATATATATGAAACAGGGCGTGGCGGTTTTAAAGTCCGTTCTGTTTATAATTATGACAAGTCCGTAAACTGCATTGATATAACAGAAATTCCTCCTACAACTACTGTTGAGGCAATTATTGAAAAGGCAATTGACCTTATTAAAAATAAGAAAATTACAGAGATCAACGATATTCGTGACGAAACAGGACTTGAAGGATTAAAAATTACAATAGACTTAAAGCGCGGAGTTGATCCAGACAAATTAATGCAACGATTGTTTAAATCAACAACTCTGCAGGACAGCTTTTCTTGCAATTTCAATGTGCTGATTGCAGGCGTGCCTCGTGTTCTCGGTGTAAGATCATTACTGGACGAATGGACAGCATTCCGTGCCGAATGTATTAAACGTCGTGTGTATTATAATCTGACTAAGGCTAAAGAAAAATATCATCTATTAAAAGGATTGGCAAAAATCCTGCTGGATATTGATAAAGCAATTAAGGTTGTCAGAGAAACCGTTGAGGAAAAAGAAGTTGTGCCAAACCTTATGATTAGCTTTGGCATTGACGAAATTCAAGCTGAATACGTTGCAGAAATTAAGCTGCGCCACCTAAACCGCGAATATATTTTAAAAAGACTTGAAGATATTGAAGCTCTTGAAAAAGAAATTGCTGAGCAAGAGGATATTTTGAAATCCAAACGCAAAGTCTATAATATAATCATCAAAGAGCTTGAAGATATAATTGCAAAATTTGGGAAACCCAGAAAAACAGAAATCATCACCGATGACCTTATCGATGATATTATTGATGTGCCAGAAGTTGATGATTATCCTGTTAATCTTTTCTTTACAAAAGAGGGTTATTTTAAAAAAATTACGCCGCAATCTTTGCGTATGAGCGGAGAACAAAAGCTTAAAGATGGCGATGAGATTATAGAGACCTTTGAATCAACTAACACGAAAGAATTGCTGTTCTTTACGGATAAATGCCAAGTCTATAAAGCTAAGGTGTCTGATTTTGATGACACTAAGGCCAGTGTTCTGGGAGATTATATTCCGGCAAAGCTCGGCATGAATGAAGGGGAAAACGCAATTCACATGGTCGTAACAGATGATTACAGTGGCTTTATGCTGTTTTCCTTCTTAAACGGTCGTGTTTCTAAGGTTCCACTTTCGGCATATATTACTAAAACCAACCGTCGCAAGCTGGTTGGAGCGTATTCTGATAAATTTGATTTATGTAAAATCATCTTCATTAATGAGGATTGTGAAGTTCTTCTTAAATCTTCCGGAGGAAGATTGCTGCTTGTTCATACCGGCGTTTTACAGTCCAAGGCCACAAAATCTAATGGTGGCGTTGCCGTAATGACACAAAAAAAAGGGCAACGCTTGTTTGATGCGTTTATTTACAGCAAAAATATGTTGAAAAAGCCTCATAGATATAGAACACGTAACCTTCCTGCTGCCGGCAGTCTGCCTTCACCTGATGAATCTGCAGAACAATTAACTTTATAGTTTAAAAGCGCCGCTTGATTTTACTCAAGCGGCGATCAGCACACAATACAAACGCAAGCATTATTTAATTTTTTTCGTATGCTGACAATATTATAATGTGTAAAAAATCCAAGTCGATTCATGGTAA
>JAQVYP010000092.1 GCA_029004655.1 Oscillospiraceae bacterium
AAGTATCACAAGACCAATACAGGTATATGGCTGTGAAGTGCCTGTACCGAGTGTTGAAGCAGAAATAATAGATGATGGTCAGTATGAAGAATTTGAGGATGCAAAGACAGAGGACAATACAGAAACTGACACTGAAAAAACCACTCAGCAGACGATTAATAACGCAATTGTCTTTAACCAAAGCGGGAATAACAACATTCAGATTGCTAATGTCGATACGCTGACGATAAATAATAACTGAAAGGGCAGATATTATGAGTAACGATTTACAACTGACAACCTCCAAAATTCTGCCTGCCGAAACAAGACCGGCCGTTTTTACGCAAACTGGGGATAAAAATACGCAGATAGCGCACGCCAATAGTGTTAATCAGGTTATTAATATTTTCGTACCCAGCATAGCTCAACAGCCAGGTGGCACAATGAACGCCTGCGTATCACTTAATCTTGATTGCTATAATCTGTTCGTCATAGGCGCAGAGGATTTTCAAGGTGGACACTTTATTGTACCGAAAGACCGTGCGCTGACAGAAAGTATGGCTGACGAAACAAAAAAACAGTTCTCTGCTTTGAACGCTGATGCCATTGCACAAATTAGGACTTTCCCATCTCTGTTTGCGAGCGAGAATCATCAATACGGAAAAACAGATGACACTCACATGTCCTATTTTGGATTGGTTACCGATGTTAGGATTCAGGACAATGGTATAAAGGTGTATTTTTATAAGCTTTCTACGATACCACAGCAAAAACTAAATCAGATCGCTTTTGAGCTTGCCCTTGGAAAAGCCGCCTTCTTCAATGAACTGAATCGTACCCACTGGGCGATAAAGAGAGTCAACCTGATTGAAGAATTACGAACAGCAGGAATCAGCGTTCTTGCCCCCACATAAAAGCGGTACGGTTCCTTATAAACAATGAATATAAATGGAGGAAAATATAATGAACCACGAGCCAGAAAACACTACGCCGGAAAAATGGGTCAATCTTGAAGACATAGCAGAGCACCTCAGTTTAAGTACAGATACAGTTCGCGCCTGGGTGAAAGAAGGAAAATTGCCGGTATATCGCGCAGGCAAGCGATACAAGTTCAAAATCTCTGAGGTAGATGAGTGGGTCAGAGAAGGTAAGATCAATGAATAAAAATCCGAAATTCAAGTAGTATGTGCGCAAAGATATATATGTATTGAAGTGTCAATATGCTCAGTTAGACAACATCGTTTAGCGAGAGAATTCTTCATATGGGACACTTGCTCTAATAAAAGGATGATTATACCAACAAAAATATGTCTTAAGTGATGTACATTGCTTGAGGAGATGAGGGAGAACGACTATGAATAAGCAACAATTAGCGTCAAAAATATGGGAATCTGCGAATAAAATGCGTTCAAAAATTGAAGCGAATGAGTACAAAGATTATATTCTGGGCTTCATTTTTTATAAATTCCTGTCCGATAAGGAAGTTGACTATCTGAAGAAAGCTGGATGGCCAGATGATGCAATAGAAGAGCTGACCGAAGAAGATACTGAAACGGTTAATGACTGCCGGAAAAACCTCGGATATTTCATCGCGTATGATAACCTATTTTCCACCTGGCTTGTCAAAGGCAGAGATTTTGATGTTTCCAATGTTACGGATGCGCTTTCTGCTTTTAACCGTTTAATCGATGTGCATCACAAAAAGGTATTCAACAAAATTTTCGATACACTGGACACCGGTCTGAGCAAACTCGGCGATACTTCGGGAGCGCGGACAAAAGCCATCAGCGGTCTGCTTCAGCTTATCAAGGATATTCCTATGAACGGAAAACAGGACTATGACGTTCTCGGTTTCATATACGAATATCTGATCAGTAACTTCGCTGCCAACGCTGGTAAGAAGGCAGGCGAATTTTATACGCCACATGAGGTATCCCTTCTGATGTCAGAAATCGTTGCAGATCATTTGAAGGACAGAGATAAAATTGAAATCTATGACCCCACAAGCGGATCGGGTTCCTTGTTGATAAACATCGGTCGTTGCGTGGCAAGACACATCAGCAATAAGGACAATATCAAATATTACGCACAAGAAATCAAAGAGAATACTTATAACCTCACGCGTATGAACCTTGTCATGCGCGGCATCCTGCCGGATAACATCGAAACGCGCAATGGTGACACATTGGAAGAAGACTGGCCGTTCTTTGATGAGGAGCATGCGTATTCACCGCTGTACGTGGATGCGGTCGTTTCCAATCCGCCGTATTCTCAGCATTGGGATCCGGTAGACAAAGAGAGCGACTCGCGTTATTCCCGATTTGGAGTCGCACCGAAGAGCAAGGCAGACTATGCTTTTCTGCTGCATGACTTGTATCATGTTAAACCGAACGGCATCATGACCATTGTTTTACCCCATGGCGTTCTGTTCCGTGGCGGTGAAGAAGGTGAAATCCGCCGGAATCTAATTGAACAGAATCACATTGATACAATCATTGGCCTTCCCGCCAATATCTTTTTCGGGACTGCTATTCCGACTATTATCATGGTGCTGAAACAGAAACGCCCAAATACGGATGTTTTGATAGTGGATGCGTCAAAGGGCTTTGCAAAGGTCGGTAAAAATAACAAGCTGAAAGCATCAGACATTAAAAAGATCGTTGATACCGTTGTTGGACGAAAAGACATTGATAAATATTCCTGCCGTGTAAAAAGAGATAAAATCCGCCAAAACGAGTACAACCTGAATATCCCTCGTTATGTGGATTCCTCAGATGCTGGCGAAACATGGGATATTTACGCTACCATGTTTGGCGGTATTCCAAATGCTGAGATAGAACTGCTGAGAGATTACTGGCTGTCATTCCCACAGCTTAGAGATATTCTATTTACTAACGACGGCACACCGTATTCCGCTTTGGCTGTTGGTGATGTGAAAGAAGCTATTTTCAACAGTGAGGATGTAAAAACCTTTATCGGTACGTTTGAAGCGGCCTTTGCCGGATTTGATGCTTATATGGAAGATGAGCTGATCGGCAAAATGAATGAACTCAATGTTTCCAAGGAAGAAGCTGTAATCAGCCGCCATATCTTTGAGCGTATTATTTCTGTTCCCTTGGTGGACAAATATAAGGCATATCAGCTACTTGACGACGAGTGGATTAAAATATCAATTGACCTTGAAATCATTCAGACAGAAGGTTTTGCTGCCACGAAGCAGGTCGACCCGAATATGGTCATCAAGAAAAAGGACGGCATCGACGAAGAGGTACAGGATGGTTGGGTTGGTCATGTGATACCCTTTGAATTAGTGCAGACCACGCTGCTGAAAGATAAAGCCGATGAAGTCAAGGAAAAAGAGCTGCGGCTTGAGGACATTGCAGTAGAATACTCTGAAATCATCGATTCCCTATCTGAAGAGGATAAAGAGGGCGACTTTCTGAACGACGATAATACTGCTTTTGTCACCGCTGGCGTGAAAGCCAAAGTCAAAGAGATTTATATGGATGTGGAGTCTAAAGAGCTTACCGGTCTGTTTGGGTATCTTGCTTTGCTGGATGAAAAAGCCGGTAAGGCGGACAAGCTGCGGTATATTGCGGAGCACCCGGAAGTGGATTGGTCTGCGATAGAAGGCAGCGGTGTCTATGCCAAGGGAAAGGTGGCAGCGCGTGTTAAAGCTCTACAAGCAAGTTTTACTTTCCCGGAAGATTCCTTTGAAGCCAAATTGATTCTGGTGGAAACATTGATGGTAGAGGAAAAAGAAGTCAAGCGGGAAGCAAAGGAACTTGCCGCAGCCTTACATTTACTTACGAAGGTGACGATTGAAAACCTTTACGATGAGCAGGTGATTGACTTTCTAAAGCTGAAATGGATTCAGCCGTTGAATAGGTCTCTGCATGAGATGACTGGAGAAATCATCGACGCACTTGTAAAATCTGTACAGACGCTTTCTGAAAAATATGCTGTTACCTACACGGACTTAGAAACACAGATAGAGGAATCGGAAAAGTCCCTTTCCACCATGATTAACGAGCTGGAAGGCAGCGATTTCGATATGCAAGGACTTTCCGAACTGAAAATGCTGCTTGGAGGTGAATAAAATGGTTGAAAATACGAATAAACCAGCCATTAGGTTCGCCGGATTTACTGAAGCTTGGGAACAGCGTAAGGTTGGAGAACTGCTCATGGAACGCAATGAGCAAGCACCTATGAGCGATGAATATCCCCTTATGGCTTTCATAGCGAACGAGGGTGTTGCACCAAAGGGAGAACGGTACGACCGAAGCTCATTGGTGTCTGATGCAGAAAACAAGCTGTATAAGCGGACAGAATTTGGCGACTTTATTTACAGTTCGAATAATCTTGAAACCGGATCAATCGGTTTGAATAAGTATGGAAAAGCCTCTATTTCACCCGTTTACAGCATTTTTCAACCAACAGGAATAGCAGATTCTGATTTCTTAGGTCGCCGTTTGGTTCGCAAAGATTTTATCAATGCAATGGTCAAGTGGCGTCAGGGCGTAATTTACGGACAATGGCGAATCCACGAATCGGATTTTGTAAAAATCGAAATTTCTGTTCCATCAGTAGAAGAACAACGAAATATTGGTGCTTATCTTGATAACCTTGACAACCTTATCACCCTTCATCAGCGTAAGTATGAAAAGCTTGTTTGTATAAAAAAATCGTGCTTGGAAAAGATGTTCCCGAAGAACGGCGCAAAAGTGCCGGAAATTCGTTTTTCTGGATTTGCGGATGTTTGGGAACAGCGTAAGTTGGCTGACTTATGTGAGAAGTTCACTGATGGTGACTGGATTGAATCAAAAGACCAAAGCGGTTCAGGCGTCCGATTGGTGCAAACGGGTAATGTCGGTGTGACGGAATACTTGGACAAGCCCAACAATATGAAATGGGTTTCTCTGGAGACCTTTGAACGGCTACATTGTGAAGAAGTATTCCCCGGCGATCTTCTCATTTCAAGATTGCCAGAGCCAGCCGGAAGAGCCTGTATTATGCCGAAATTAGGCATAAAAATGATTACGGCGGTTGATTGCACTATCGTCAGAACAAAGTCGGATTATTGCAATGAATTCCTGGTTCAATACTTATCATCGCAGAGCTATTTTAATGAGGTGAATACGGCACTTGCAGGCGGTACACGGCAAAGAATAAGCCGTAGCAATCTTGCTTCATTTGATGTGCCTACACCATCCACATTTGAGGAACAACAGCAAATAGGTACATTCTTACGCAACCTCGACAACCTTATCACCCTTCATCTGCGTGAGTTAGAAAAACTGAAAAACATCAAGAAAGCAATGCTGGAGAGAATGTTTATCTGAAAAAGGAGGCAAATATGACGTTTGACAGAGAAATCGATTTTGAAAACGCCCTTATCAATCTACTGTTTGATAAGGGATGGGAGCCGGAAGTACTGAAATATAAGACGGAAGCCGAGTTAATTCAAAACTGGGCGGAAATCCTTTTTGAGAACAATCGGGATATTGATCGCCTTAATGATACTCCGCTGACGGTTGGAGAAATGCAGCAGATTATTGAACAGATCACTCGTCTGCGGACACCTTTGAAGTTGAACGGTTTCATCAACGGCAAAACGGTCTCTATCAAGCGCGACAATCCAGAGGATGAACTGCACTTTGGTAAAGAAGTCAGCCTGAAAATCTATGATCGGCAGGAGATAGCTGCCGGTCAAAGCCGCTATCAGATAGCAGAGCAGCCGAAGTTCGCCACCCCGGGCATTTTGAATGACCGACGGGGCGATTTGATGCTGCTTATCAATGGCATGCCGGTCATTCATGTGGAATTGAAGAAGAGCGGCATTCCTGTCAGTCAGGCATTTTATCAGATTGAAAAGTATGCCCATGAGAACGTGTTTACCGGTCTGTTCTCTCTGGTACAGGTCTTTGTCGCCATGGAGCCGGAAGAAACGGTTTATTTCGCCAACCCCGGTCCGGATGGCAAGTTCAATAAGGATTACTATTTTCACTGGGCGGACTTCAATAACGAACCCATGAACGACTGGCGCGAGATTGCATCCAACCTGATTTCCATTCCTATGGCGCATCAGCTGATTGGTTTTTATACAGTTGCAGACGACACGGACGGCGTACTTAAGGTTATGAGAAGTTATCAGTATTATGCAGCCTATGCCGTTTCTGACCGCGTTGCACAGATCAAATGGGATGAAAGTGACATTTACGGTGGTTATATATGGCACACGACCGGCTCCGGCAAGACTATGACCAGTTTTAAATCCGCACAGCTGATCGCCGACTCTAAGGATGCAGATAAAGTTGTTTTCTTGATGGATCGCGTTGAACTTGGTACGCAGTCTTTACAGGATTATCGTGGCTTTGCCGGAGATTCTGACTCCATTCAAGCAACCGAAGACACAAACGTCCTTGTTTCGAAGCTAAAAAGCGATAATCCTGCCAATACGCTGATCGTCACTTCTATTCAGAAAATGAGCCGAATCAAGGAAGATGGCTCTTTCAATGCGAGAGATGTCGAAATCATCAACGACAAGCGAATCGTGTTCATTGTCGATGAGGCACACCGTTCTGTCTTTGGAGAAATGTTGAGAACGATAAAAGAAACCTTTCCATCTGCCATTTTCTTTGGCTTCACCGGTACGCCAATTCAGGATGAGAACAGGAAGAAGATGAGTACTACTTCAGATGTATTTGGAAATGAACTGCACCGGTATATTATTGCCGATGGTATTCGGGACAAGAACGTTCTTGGCTTCGATCCGTGTCAAGTGCTTACATACAAAGATATTGATCTACGAAAAGCAGTTGCGTTGGAAAAAGCAAAGGCTGCCGATGAGGGAGAAGCCATTGCAAATCCCAAGAAGAAAGAAGTCTATTACTACTATCTCGATCATACAAAAGTGCCGATGGCAGGATACAAACTCGACGACGGATCCTATGTCAAAGGCATTGAGGACTTTATCACCCC
>JAQVYP010000093.1 GCA_029004655.1 Oscillospiraceae bacterium
TTAAATGTGTTTGAATTTCCACTTTCATCCCTCCTTTCCCGTGCTTCACTCATCCACATACTCAATATGGCTTACCGCAAATTCGACCATCTTCCCACAAACTGCGCTGAGAGATAACCCTGTTTTAACTGCGACCTCAGCCAGCGTGTTATACGTGTCTATCGACGTTCTGATTTTGGGGTACTTATCTTTTTCCCCACTTATGTAAATTTTCTTCGGTAAGTACAATTTGTCTTGCATTTTCTTTTCTTCTCTCTTTCTTGTTTTGCTTGTTCTTGCCTTATTAAAAAAATGTGCTATTCTTTGGTTGTACTAAGGAGATTGAAACGAAATCTGTTTTTTATTGGCGCATCCTTTCATCCCTCCTCGTACTTGAATTCATAAAACATTAGTATAGCGCGCTAGACAATTAATCCAAAAAAATATCACCTATTTTCATATTAAGGGCAGAAGCAATTTTCAAAAGGGTTTCAGTGGTTGTTACAGTGATTGATCCACTTTCAAGACCAGAGATTGTTGCACGGGAAATGCCGGATCTTTCTGACAATTCTTGTTGTGATATTTTTAAACGCTCTCTAGCAACTCGAATCTTGTAAAACATGATAATCACCTCCTTTACCAAAAGTCTAGCACACTAGACGGATGATGTCAAGTACGTTTTACAAAAAATCTTGACTTTCTGAAAAACCTGTTGTATAGTTTACTTGACAAACAAGTTGAAGGTAGGTGACAATGTGACTATTGGTGAAATAATTAAAAAATATCGAGTCGAAACAGGAATGAACATGGATGACTTTGCAAAGCGTTGTGGGATCAGTAAGGCGTATGTTTCTATTCTTGAGAGAAATTTCAATCCGATAAGCAAAAAGCCCGCTACTCCGTCACTAGAGACGATTAAAAGTGTAGCAGCTGCAATACAAATAGATTTTAACGATTTAATTTCTATGCTTGATTCAGACCAGCCAGTAGCTTCTTACGATGACAACAATTCCGATATCCCACCCGGATTTATTCCACTGCCTGCCATGAAAAAAGTTCCACTGGTGGGGCATATCGCGTGCGGTGTTCCGATTTTGGCAGAAGAGAATATTGAGAGTTATATTGATGCTCCGGTGAATAAGCACGTTGACTTTGCACTGATTTGCGAGGGGGACAGCATGATAGATGCCGGAATTGATAATGGAGATGCGGTTTATATTCGCAAGCAGCCGATCGTGGAAAATGGGCAAATCGCCGCGGTGAGAATCGGGGATTCAGCCACATTAAAACGTGTATTTTACGAGAAAAACCAGATTTTTTTACAGGCGGCAAACTCGAAATACCCGCCGATCGTGTTAGTCAGGGAAGAGCTTGAAAATGTTGTAATCGAGGGTCTTGCCGTTGGTTTTACACATTGGTTTTAGTTTCTCAACGCCGCAGGGGGCGGCGATAAAAATAAAATTCTTTTAGGAGTGTTGGAAAATGAAAAAAGTAGTTGCGGTATTATTAATTATGTCTATGTGCCTGAGTTTTGCGGCGTGTGCCAACAGTGACAATAGCAACTCTTCCACTGTTGAACCTAAAACAGAAAGTAGCAAGGTTGAAGCAACACCAGAACCGACAGTAGAACCGACAGTAGAACCCACAGAAGAGCCAACATTAGCCCCGACAGAAACACCAAAGCCTACAACAGAGCCAGTAACCAGTGACAATCCGCTTATGAATGCAGAGTTTGAAACAGCCAATGTCAAGAGTGGCTCTGGTGACGTGATCGGGCAGCGTGGGTATATTCTGATTGATAAATCAGTACTTGAGGGTGTTACCAATGAGCAGATGATCGAATTTGCCACTAGCTGTGTAGATGACAGTGGGCTTAATTGGGTGTCTATTATATGCACCGATGGAACCGGAGTTTGTTTTCAAGGCTCAATGAGTATGTTTTTTGTCTATGGTACTATGGATAACGAGGGTGGAATAACAGACGCAGGAACAACATACATGCTGAAAGATGGCATATACTCTAAATAATAAGCAAATATTAATTGTACCTAAAAGGCAGGAGGAAACAATGGCTAACCAATTTTATAGCGGTGATTCATTAAAAGAACAAACTCCACAAAAAATAATTACATTTGCCAAGAAGACACAAGTGCTATCAGCTGATGATTTAGTGGAAGCTATTTTGGGTAGGACTATTCTTTGGGGAATAGGCAGTTTTCTGGCGGTAACAGATAAAGATATTATTTATTTTAATAACGATAGCGGTTTACCCAAAACCCTTAGATATGCCTTTTCCAATATTGAAAGTGTGGGTAAAGTCACAAGAGTTTTCGACGTTATTGTGTTAACAGTAAACGCCCTTGGTGCTGTTCCAATTGACATAATGGCTGATAATTCATACACAAATAGTATGTATGAGTTTATACTTGATAAAGTGGAAAAGTGTAAAAAACAAAAATATTCCGCCAATGTCCAAGCCGGGGCGAATACACAAAGTACAGATGTGGCAGATCAAATAAAGAAACTATTCGAGTTGAAAGAGATGGGAGCAATAACAGAGGATGAATTTGCTCAAAAGAAAAAACAATTGCTGACCCTATAAAAAACTCCCCCGCCGACCGTGTTAGTCAGCGAGGGAAAGGAAATACACGGGTTTCAATATAAGGCTATTCGTAGCATCCACACACTGCGAAAATTGTAACGCACCCCGACCATAGTATAAATAAAAAAAATCCCGCCAGTGCTTCCGGCACGAGTGGGGGGCGTTACAGTGGTATATATCCTTTTAATAAGCATATAGTAGAGTGCTGGGGTATAAATTAATGCGAAAAAGTGTTGACGTAAGTATACACTTCGTGTTAAACTATCCTTAGTGAATGTGTTGCGGTAACCTGCGGGCCCGTGACCCCGAAAGAGCCTCTGCATTATGCAGGGGCTTTTTTGTTTAATAAAAAAAGTGGAGGGGGACAGTGTGTGGATTCGCCAAAACGGTTTTATACATATGAGCAGCAGATTGAGCATTTAAAGAGCAAAGACTTAATTATAGACGATGAATCTAAGGCTGTAGAGTATTTAAAGCAATACAGCTACTATGCATGTGTTTCTGCCTATAAGGATATATTTAAAGTAAGTCGAAACGGAAATTACAAGCATGGCATCAGGTTTAATCATATACGTATGCTATATATGTTGGATCGAGCACTGAGAGATATTTTTTTGCATCACATTATGCTTGTTGAAACACAAATAAAGTCGCTGTATTCTTATGCGTTTTGTGATCTGGTTGGGGATAGGCAGAAAGATTATCTTAATGCGAATAATTACAACTATGCAGTATATCAAGCCAGCGTTAACAAGTTTTTGGCGATTGTACAAGAAGAACTGAGATTACCTAAAAGCGAATACGTAAGATATAATTTAAAGACATATGGCGAAGTTCCGCCTTGGGTATTAATTCATGTTCTTACATTTGGCAATATTTCACACATGTATACTTTTTCGTTGCAGAGAGTTCAGAATCGTGTGGCAAAGGATATTGGTGTGCGAGAGGTGTTTCGTAAGCAGCTGTTATCTATGCTTCCAGTTCTTACAGATTTTAGAAATGTCTGTGCACACGGTGAAAGATTGTATTCCTATAAAACGCGCAAAATGATTGACGATATGCCTGCGCATGAAGTGCTGAATTTGTCCAAAAAAGGGGACACCTATAGCTGTGGAAAGAACGATTTGTTCGCGGTCATGATCTGTTTAAGATATTTGCTTCCGATGGTTGAATTCCGCGCGTTTACTATTGGATTATCAAGGCTACTTGATAGCCATTTTGAGGCTCTTCCTGCCGAGATTGTAATGGATGTTAAGAAAAGCATGGGATTCCCTGAAAATTGGCACAATATAATTTACTAACTAAAAATATAAATTTCTCAAATTGGCTCAAACAAATTTAATAAAAAATCCCGCCAGTGCTACCAACACCAGCGGGATTGTCCCCGGAAAACCGGGTGGTCAATATGACCCAAGAACAGCCATATTGTACCACTTGTCCGGGAAAAAATCAAGTCCCGGGCATTTTTATGCCCAAAGTCAGGAGGTATAACTATGGCTTCAGCAAGAAAACTACCGTCAGGCATGTGGAGAACACAACTGTTCGTGGGTTGCGACGCAGACGGAAAGCGCAAATATAAGTCATTCACAGCAGCTACACGGCGAGAATCTGAATTTTTGGCGGCGGACTACGCGAAGAATAATCGGAATCGACCCATTGCAGACATTACGCTGGGAGAAGCGATGCGCCGATACATTGACAGTAAACAAGCTCTATCCCCTACAACGATTTTAGGATACGAATCCATCAAACGCACTCACTTTAAGGCACTGCAGAAAGTCAAGCTTCGCGACATCACACGTGAGGCCATTCAACGCGAATTCTCGAATGTAACCACTAATCTTACGCCGAAAACAGTGCGAAATTTGCACGGTTTTATTTCGGCAGTTCTTGATATGTTCTTGCCTGATTTCAAATTGTCCACAACCTTACCGGAGCGTGAAAGAAAAACCTGTGCAATCCCGACAGAGAAGGAGTTTGCAACATTTCTCGAATCCATACAGGGGCAAGAAATTGAAATACCGGTGCTGCTTGCCGCTGCCGGGTCTTTGCGTCGAAGTGAAATTGCTGCGCTGGATGATGCACACGTGCTTGACAGCGGCGTATATGTTGAACATGCTATGGTACAAGGAACAGACAGGGTCTGGAGGTTGAAAAAGCCTAAAACAGGCTCAAGTGAGCGTATCGCTCCCCTGCCACCACAGATTATCCAAAAAATTCGTGAACGTGGCTTACCAAAAACCGATCCCGATCGCATCAGCCGACAATTTGCTAAGGCAATCAAAGCCGTGGATATTCCACCGTTTACATTTCACGCCCTGCGCCACTATTACGCCTCCGTACTGCATGCAGAAGGTGTCCCCGATAAGTATATCATGCAGTTTGGCGGATGGAGTACCGATGCCGTATTAAAGTCGGTTTATCAGCAAGCCATGCGGGACAAGACGCAAAGCGAAAGCGCCCGTGTTACATCCATTTTTTCACATATGATGCCAACCGAGTCCGACACCCCTGTGCAACACGAAATGCAACACGAATCACAAAAATCACAGATATAATGCGCGTCTTGTTGGAATAGCTATGGGTTCGATTCCCATCGCCCGCTCCAATGAATATTAAGTTGCTAACCCCAATGGTTAGCAACTTTTATTTTATATAAAAATTAGATTCTCTTTCTAGAAATGATTTCTAGAAATGAGAGGTACCAAATTTATCTTTACCAGATAAAACAGATAAAGACAATGCCTAGGCATTGTCTCAGCCTGTCGAAAAAGGCCAGCGAAAGCTGGTCTTTTTTCAATAGAATTGGTAAAATAGAAGGTAAGAAAAGCCGGAGGGAGAGGAAAGCAGATGCTAGTAAAAAGGCAGGAAACGAATCGAGGAGCAGTGGAAATAGTAAGTTTGGAGGATCTGGTACCAAAGGAGCATTTACTGCGAAAAATAGATGCGGCAGTGGATTTCAACCAACTGTATGAAATTGTAGACGAGCTGTATTGCGCTGACAACGGCAGACCGAGTGTAGACCCAGTCGTGCTGTTTAAGATTGTACTGATCCAGCATATCTATGGACTTCCATCACTGCGCCGGACACTGGATGAAGTTTACGCTAATATCACCTATCGCTGGTTTCTGGGATACTCTCTCAACGACCGAGTACCGCACTTTTCCACAGTCAGCTACAATTTCAAACACCGATTTAAAACAGAAACGATTGAGCAAGTGTTCTCATGGATTCTGAAAGAAGCAGCGCAAGCAGGATATCTGGATACGGAAGCGGTGTTTGTGGATGGTACGCAAATCAAAGCAAATGCAAATACGAAAAAACAGACAAAGAAGCTTGTACCAAAAACAGCGAAACGCTATACGCACGAGTTACTGGAAGAAGTCAACAAAGACCGGAAAGCACATGACAAAAAGCCGTTTGATGACGACCAGAAGCCACCTGCCGAAAAGGAGGTTTCGGTCTCTACCACCGATCCAGAGAGTGGATTATTCCACAAGGGTGAACACAAGAAATGCTTTGCGTATGAAGCACACACGGCTTGTGACAAGCACAACTTTGTTTTAGCCGTAGAGGTAACACCCGGCAATGTCCACGACAGTGTAGCCTTTGATGCAGTATATGACCAATTGATTGAGCAATTTCCCGAACACAAAACAGTGGTGGCGGACGCCGCCTACAAAACACCTTGGATTTGCAAACGTGTATTTGAAGATGGCAGAGTTCTTTCCACAGCATACAAACGCCCGAAGGTCAGAAAGAACGGACACGAGTGGTACAAGTATGTGTATGATGAATTCTATGACGAGATTCTGTGCCCGGAGTATCAACGCCTGTATTACACAACAACAAATCGGGAGGGCTATCGGGAATACAAAAGCCGAAGCTACCGCTGCGCAGTTTGCCCAACACGCCAGCTTTGTACCGACAATGCCAAGTGTGAAAAAACAGTACAGAGACATTTGTGGCAGGATTATGTAGAGCTTGCCGAGGATGCGCGGCATACGCCGAAATATAGAGAACTGTACCGTCTACGAAAAGAGAAAATTGAGCGTGTGTTTGCCGATGCAAAACAGAAGCATGGCATGCGCTACACGCAGTACAGAGGTCTTGCTCAGGTAACCAACTGGGTAAGGCTTAAGTTTGCTGCCATGAACCTCAAAAAGCTTGCTTCTTGGTTGTGGAATGACTCACATCCTTTGCAACTTTTTCGCTTTTTCGCCTTCCCTTTTTCGATTTTGTTCTATAATTTCAAAAACCCGACTTTCGCTTAATCCGAATGTCGGGTTTTTCTACAGGCTG
>JAQVYP010000094.1 GCA_029004655.1 Oscillospiraceae bacterium
AAGCTTTAAAAGTTATAATATCAACACGCGCCGCTGT
Source organism: Oscillospiraceae bacterium (assembly GCA_029004655.1). GTDB lineage: Bacteria > Bacillota > Clostridia > Oscillospirales > Acutalibacteraceae > STF2-152. The sequence goes on from JAQVYP010000094.1 coordinate 38, forward strand.
GGTGGAATTGGCAGACACAAGGGACTTAAAATCCCTCGGTAGCAATATCGTACCGGTTCAAGTCCGGTCAGCGGCACCAAAAAGACAGATGCTTCGCATAAGCGAGGCATCTGTCTTTTTTCTTACACATATTTTTGAAGTGGCTGATTCTATATTCGACCGAAAATTATGGCTTTCCTATAATTCTTGCGTAAATGGAATTCATCCTCAATTTATTTCATTGAGAATCGGCCGTTTAGTATTTACACCGTGCTGATTATGTATTATAATATTAAAGTCATAAAAATACAGAGTAGATCTGCGTGCGTTAAGTGCCATGTGAACGGGGAGTTGTCACATGGACGAAAAGTTTTCTTGCGATTCGCAGATCGCATCCCGCTGATTTATAATATGAAGATTTAATCTCCTTATTATTACAGCGCGCGAAATAATAATAAGGAGGATTTTTATGTCTAAAATTAAAAGTACACATTTAAACACCAAAAGCATTGCATTACTGGCTCTTTTTCTCGCAACTGAAATTGTTTTATCTCGTTTTCTTTCAATTGCCTTGTGGAACTTAAAAATCGGATTTGCATTTTTGCCGCTTGTATTGGCAGCGCGAAAATACGGCCCCTCTGGCGGAATGATTGTTGGTGGGCTGGGGGATTTCGTCGGAGCGATTTTGTTTCCTATCGGCGCATATTATCCCGGTTTCACCTTGACCGCCATATTAAACGGATTCGTTTTCGGTTTTGTTTTGCATAAAAAGTGCAACTTACCTCGAATTATTGTTGCCGTACTGATAGCTCAAATTTTCGGCAGCTTATTGCTAAACACTTTATGGATTTCGCGTTTATACGGAAGCCCTTTTATTCCCTTGCTTTTCAGCAGAATCGTTCAAGTTTGCATATCGGTTGTTATCGAAATAATTACTCTTCCGATTGTTTTAAAATATATGCAAAAATTCGAGAGGTCAAATACTTTTAGCAAAATTAGCTAATAATTTCTTTGTTATAGTTTATTTAATATATAATTTTAGCCGACATCATATTAATGTCGGCTGTTTTCATGCATTAATATATTAAAGCCTTGACATAGAAATAACCATAATATATAATTAAATTATTTATTGGTAAAATTTAGCGGCTAACTTTGGATAAATATTCTACAAGGAGGAATTACATGGCTTTATCGTCTAAGGAACTAGCTAGCATGTTGGGTGTATCGCCTTCTGCGGTATCTATTGTTTTAAATAACAAACCCGGTGTAAGTGATGAAACTCGTCAAAGAATTCTACGTGCAGCCAATGAATATGGATACGAAAAGCACAAAAGGCAACTTGAAGTTTCTAAGCTCTCAGTTATTCAATTTGTAATATATAAAATGGAAAATAGTAAAATAACACAATCTCCACTATTTTCTTCAATATCTGAAGGAATTACTCATCAAGCTCAAAAATGTGGTTATACTTTGCAAATCTCATATCTTGATGATCAATCAGATATATATGCTCAAATCGCCTCTTTAAGAAATTGCAATTGTGACGGTATTATCTTAATGGCAAGCGAGATGGACGAAGAAAGAATGAAGGTCTTTGAAGCTATTGATATTCCTTTTGTGGTTTTAGATAACTATTTTGATAACAATAAATACGATTGCATTATTTCCAACAATACTCTTGGTACAAAAATTGCCCTAAAGCACCTAACAGATATGGGACATAAAGATATTTGCTGTTTATCCTCTGATTTGAATTGCACAAATTATATAGAGCGCAGACATACATTTATATCACAGTGTTTGGCGAATCCTGACATCAGCCACTGCAGTAATAATGTTCTTAAATCACCCTGTTTAATTAATCAAGCTTATGACACTTGTGTTAATTACATAAAAAATCGCAAACACGAAATGCCAACTGCCATTTTTGCAGACAATGATTTATTAGCATCCACCTGTGTTTCCGCTCTTGTGGATCAAGGCTTTAATGTTCCGAATGATATTTCGATTATAGGTTTTGGAGATTACAGCCTTTGCCAAATGTTTCTCCCTGCTCTTACATCTATTCATGTCCCGATGCATCATTTGGGATCGTTGTCTGTCACAAGATTAATTAAGAAAATCAAATGTGAAGCAAGAACCGCATTGAAAATTGAATTAGCAACATCTCTGGTTATTCGTAAGAGTGTCAAGGATCTAAACAACAAATAAAAACCATAAAAAAAGCAAGAGAAGTTTTACTCTCTTGCTTTTATTTTGTTATTTATTTAATTCAGATAAAATTTCTGCTACTTTATTCGTCTTTTCCCATTCAACGTCCAGGTCTTCTCTTCCCATGTGGCCATATGCAGAAAGAGCAGAATAAATCGGCCGTCTTAGATTCAGATTTTTTATAATCGCTGCAGGTCTTAAATCAAACACCTTATTAACAGCAGCTGCAATTTTGTCGTCTGCTGCCTTTCCTGTTCCAAATGTGTCGACCATAACAGATACAGGATGAGCAATGCCGATTGCATAAGCCAATTGAACCTCGCACTTGTCAGCAGCACCTGCAGCAACGATATTTTTAGCAACCCAGCGTGCGGCATAAGCAGCTGAACGATCCACCTTTGTTGGATCCTTTCCGGAGAACGCGCCGCCGCCATGACGTGCATATCCGCCGTAAGTATCAACGATTATCTTGCGCCCTGTAAGGCCTGTATCACCTTGGGGACCGCCAACAACGAAGCGGCCTGTTGGATTAATATAAACCTTTGTGTTTTCGTCCCACATGTCTTGCGGAACAGTTGATAAAACGACCTTATCCAAGATATCCTTACGCAATGTTTCAAGAGATACTTCACTGCTGTGTTGGCTTGACACAACTACTGTATCTATACGCACCGGTTTATTATTATCATCATACTCAACAGTCACCTGTGTTTTGCCATCGGGGCGAAGATAGGACAACGTCCCGTCCTGCCTAACGGCAGCCAGCTTTTTAGCCAATTTGTGTGCCAAAGAAATCGGCAAAGGCATAAGCTCAGGGGTTTCGTTACAAGCATAGCCGAACATCATACCCTGATCTCCTGCACCATGCAGATTATATTCGTCCTGTTCGCCCTCTTTAAGTTCAAGCGATTTGTCAACACCCATTGCAATATCCGATGATTGCTCATCAATTGAGGTTAAAACCGCACATGTGTTACCGTCAAATCCTTGAGTATAATCGTTATATCCGATTTCGTTAATAACTTTCCTGACTATTTTTGGAATATCAACATAGCAGTTAGTAGTAATCTCGCCCATGACCGTTACCATTCCAGTTGTGCAAAAAGTTTCGCAAGCAACGCGGGCTTTAGGGTCTTGTTCAATAATAGAGTCTAAAATTGCATCGGAAATACTATCGCAAACCTTGTCCGGATGACCGGCTGTGACTGATTCAGATGTAAATAAATGTTTTGACATATTCGTTCATTCCCTTTCAATGATATATATTATTCCGCAAAAATACCCGCCTTAGATGAGCGGGTATAAAACAACCTCATCTTTCGGATAAACCGCAGGATTTAGCACCTTAAATAATTCAGGTTGCTGGGCATCACAGGGCCTGTCCCTCCGCCACTCTTGATAAAGTTCAATATTCAATTTTTTATAATAATTATTTAACGGATATTTTGCTTATGCATATTATATCACATTTTGCCGATAAGTCAACTATTTCAACTTTTTTAATACTCTATCGACTGCATAAAATGCAGGGTAAAAAGGAATAAGATTCAATGCCGCTTTAACTGCATTCAACGCTGTTGAGCCCCAAACTCCTGCTAATAACAATTCAGTAGTCAGTGGCCAACCCATTACCATGTAAAAAATCGGAGTCAATGCTGTATTCAAAAGCCAACCCGTCAGTATTGCAACACATATTGTTAAGGCACATGCGATAAAATATGTTAAAGGATGCATAGTTTTCTTCTTTAGAATCCTTGAGAAAAGTCTGCTAAAGCCCCACATGCTGACAATTAGCGCTGAACCTATACCCAGATTAATTAACTCGCCGATTCCAAATGTTGTCGTTCTCAGCAAATGAATAAGATTTTTAATTAATTCCACCATAATTCCTTGAATAGGTCCCAAAGTAATTCCGAGAAGAAGTGCCGGTATATCAGAAAAATCAATCTTCAAATACTCGATGCCCGGCACCAAAGAGACCTCCGGGAAAATTGTGTAAATGATTGTAGAGAGCGCGGCCATCACGGCAACCATGGTCATGGAAAATGTTCTTTTTTGCAATTTCATATGTATTTTTTCCTTTCGCAGCTGCCAAACGAATAAAAAACGCCCCTATGAAAAAGTTCACAGGGGCGTGGTGACACAAAAAAATGTGTGCCGCTCTTCTTTCATCCGGACTATACCGTCGGCTTTGGAATCACACCAAATCGGCCAAAATGGCTCGCGGGCTAACACAAAAAGTGCATTACCGCCGGTGGGGAATCACACCCCGCCCCGAAGACAGCTGATTGAATTTATATTAATTATAAAATATTAAAGCAATTTTGTCAATATTTTTGATAAAATTAAGTATTATATAATACAATTAATTATGTAGACTAATGCTGACATTTGGATTATAATAATAATTGGTATACCCACCATAAACTTCAAGTGCTTGGTTTTGTGCCTTATTATATTCATCGTTATAAGCATAGCCACACTTCCGCCTAATGCAGATATTGTTAACAGCGTTCGCTCGGGAATTCGATATTTATGCTTAATTGCCCGTTTTTTGTCAATAATCGTCACTATAACAGAAATGAGCGATATTGCAAGCAAATAAATGATAAATATTTTGCTTTTTAAATCCATTCTATGCACCCCCGTTGTTAATTGTATCATTTAGATCAAAAATTACAATATAATATTTTTTAGGTGATTATTATGATTAATAAACTTTCATTTTCAATAAAATTTAAATATGTGTTCAGGTGTATCCTGTCGTTTTGTATTATCTTTTCTGTTTTAGCATTCAGTGCTTGTGGGAAAAATGTTATTAACAACAGTGCAATATCATCGAATTCATCAGAAAGCATGTTAATCGTTGAAGATTTTACATCAGATGAGATTAGCTCCATCACAGATTCAAATTCATCTGTTTCATCAATGTTAAGCAGTTCTAAAATTTCATCAAGTAGTGCTAAACCGGATTCATCTTCCACTCCGCAAAAAGTCGTTGTGGAAGACCAAAAGTTTCTTAGCGGCATTTGGATTTCGTTTTATGATTATAAAATAAAAGGCAAAAATAAAGCTGAATTTATAGCTAGAATCAATGAAATGTTCGACAATATCAAGGCAATGTCGATTAATAATGTTTTTTGCCATGTAAGAGCACATGCTGATGCCTATTATCCTTCTGAGCTGTTCCCTTTCAGCGCCGATCTTACCGGAACGCAAGGCGTTGATCCAGGGTATGACCCGATGGCTATAATGATTGAAGCAGCCCATGCGCGAGGTCTGAAATTTCATGCTTGGATTAACCCCTACAGAATTTCGACCGTAACGTCAGACGTCAATACCCTTGCCGAGAACAACATAGCTAGAATTTGGGCGAATGATGGAGATTCTTCAAACGACAGATATTATGTTCCTTGGAAAGCAAATGGCAAGGATGGTTTATATTTTAATCCGGCAAGCCCGCAAGTTCAAAAACTGATTATTGACGGAGTAAAAGAGATTATCAACAATTACAATGTCGACGGAATTCATTTAGATGACTACTTCTATCCCACCAATGGTTCAGCTATTCATGCTGAATTTGATTCGCCGGAATATTTAAACTACTCATCAAAAACAATATACCCAATGCCGCTTGGTGATTGGAGGCGTGCCAATGTTAATTTACTGGTACAAGGCATTTACCGAGCCACATCAGCTAAGGGAATAACTTTTGGAATTAGCCCCTCAATGCATATTTCAACCGATCATTCTGACACAAATTACACACAGCAATATGCAGATATTCCTTTATGGATGTCTACTCGCGGATATATTGATTACATAGCTCCTCAACTATATATTGGATATGACTATCCCGTTGATAAATTTAAGTTTAACTATCTTTTAGACCTGTGGACTTCCATTGAAAGAGACAGTTCGGTTAAAATGTATATTGGTCTTGCAGGATATAAAATCGGAGATGCAACTGCTGACAAGAAAAGCATGGAATGGTGTACAAACACTGATATTATATCACGCCAAACTAAGGATTCATATTCAAAAGGAACGGATGGCGTTATTCTATATTCCTATGCATCTATGGTTTCAAAAAACGAACTAAATACAGCGCAAATGTCTGCATTAAAGGACACGCTAATATCTATAAATTAAGGAATGGTAAAACAATGAATGAATTTTCAAGCACTGGCGAGTTATTAAGCTCTGACGATATTTCAAGCTCTGGCGAAATCTCAAGTACTGACAAATCTTTCAGCTATGAAGAATCTGCAAATTCTGCAGAATTTATTACTTTTGAACAACCTGTTATTACCGGAGGACATGTATTTAACATGGCTCATACGAAAAGAATTCGCATCATGACCACAGCATTACTCGTATTTGGGTTGCTGTTTGTCACTTGCATAACACTTTGGTTTTCAGGGGCACTAAACGGTATTTTTAATAAAGCGACACAAGTCAACGCAGGATTTGTTGGTTCAGATATTATTGCCTCAAACTTAGCCGCCAACACTTCTGACGACAATGTTGAAAACGCCGTTGCAAAAACTGTTCCAAACAAATTTGTGGGTGCAACCCTTAGCGCAGGTGTTGATTATTATGGTGAAAGTGCAACTTTTGAATCAGCGCAAACAGAAATTA
>JAQVYP010000095.1 GCA_029004655.1 Oscillospiraceae bacterium
CATCGTATTGATGATTTGGAGGTAGTGAAACAATGAAAGAAAAATTAGCAAAATTGATTAATGTAAAGTCACTTGTAACGTTATCGCTTACAGCAATGTTTATCTACTTATCGACACGGGGAGAAATTCCGCAAAGTGTACTTACGATTTACACGACAATAATTGCGTTTTACTTCGGAACACAAGCAACAAAATAATCACATAAACCGCCTAACTCTTAATTGAGCAAGGCGGTTTTTTCATACCAAAACAAATAAAACAATAGGAGAATTGATTTTATGTTAGTATGTATCACAGGCGAAAGAAATAAAGAGGTTTTAACTACCACGAGTAGAAAAATTGCAGAGGTATTTGAGAAAAACCATAAAGAGGTATTGAGAGACATTGAAAGCTTATCATTCTCTAATGAATTTAGAGAGCGCAATTTTGCGCTGTCCTCTTATACTTCTGAACAAAATAAAGCGTTAAAAGAATATATTGTTACAAAAGATGGCTTTGTAATGCTTGCTATGGGATATACAGGTTCTAAAGCTATGAAGTTTAAAGAAGATTACATTAATGCTTTCAACGCTATGGAAAGCGAATTAAAACGTATTTACGAGGAACGTAAGCAATGGGAAATTGAACGCGCAAAAGGTGTTGTAATTCGTCATATTCTAACTGACACAATAAAAATGAAAGTGTCGGATAGTCCGCATAAGAAATTTATGTATCCGAATTATACAAAGTTGATTTATAAAGCATTGTTTGGTGTGAGCTATAATCAGCTTCAAGAAAAATATGGAGTGAAACCAAAAGAAAATTTGCGAGAATATTTCACCACTGATGAATTGAAAGATGTTGAAAGCATGGAAATGCTTGTATCAAGTTTAATTAATTGCGGTTGGGGATATGAGCAGATAAAAACATTCGTTCAGCAAAACGCCATTAAACAAATTGCATAACACACAAAACCGCTCTGCTCTTGATTGAGTAGGGCGGTTATTTTTTATACCTATATGATAAACGTTCATACAAATAGCCCCACTCGTATGTCATTATTATAACCCGATCAACTAATTTACCGTGGGCGGGATAATCATGCGCTTCATATAATGTGCCCGATTGTTCGGCACTAATCTTTGGCGCAATAGCGGTAAGTAAAATATAGCCGTCTTTTCTTAAAGCAACACCGATTTTGGCTAAAAATTCGTTGTATTTTTCACGGTTTTCAGGACTTATATATTCGAAATCAACATTTAATCCATAGTACTGTTTTTTGGCCAGAGTAGCCATGATATTTTGAATCATCCTATCCTGCACAGTCATGTTGTTTAAAAGAATATTTACCAAATCGGTGTCAAAGCCTCCGGAAATCGTTGTATTGGTAATAACCATAATAGGAGCTACTTTAGCACGCCTTGCTGCAGCAATTAATCCATCATCTTCTATTGCCACTAGCTCGCCCTGTGCCGTAACTTTATAGCTGAATATGGACAAATAGGTTAGATATGGTAATGTTTGTTGCAAGACTGTAGTTGAAATTGTAGGATAAGCGTAACCATTGACCTCAATCTCCGGTTGATTAACGTTTGCAGTTGGAATGTTAATGATTTGGCCCGGCATTATAACATATGGACTATTTAATTGTGGGTTTGCAGTCAAAAGTTCTGCTAATGTAATATTATGTTGTAATGCTATGGAATAAAGAGAATCCCCACTGCTGACAGTATGAGTTTTGTTTTCTACAGGAATCAGAATGTCCTGCCCAACAGAAAGCTGAGTTGAGCTTGGCAGACCATTAAGATCTATTAAGGTTTGTACATCAAGCCCATATTTTTTTGCAATATTATATAAGGTATCTCCCGGTTTAACAGTGTAAATTAACATGAATATCCTCCTTCTGCCGCTAAAAGTGTGGCAAACTATTTTTGGTATGCAACCTATTTTATGTTTAAATATCATTTAAAGTGCAAAATACCTTGAAAATAACATTGTCTGCCTTTACAATATAAAATGATACATACTAAATTATATTAGGAGAATTTATGAATATACCTTTTGAATTGATAGAGCCCTCTTGCGCACAGTTTTCATTGACTCTTGATTCCACTGCAAAGCAACGCTTGAACGATTATGCCAAGCTTCTTGTTGAATGGAATCAAAAAATGAATCTTACTGCAATAGTAGAGCCGAATGAAATTGCAATTAAACATTTTTTAGATAGTCTGCTGTTGCTGAAATATTGTAAAGTGCAGCAGGATGCAAAATTAATTGATGTTGGTACCGGTGCCGGATTTCCGGGAATGGTGCTGAAAATAGTGAGACCGGATATTAAGCTAACGCTAATGGATTCGTTAAATAAACGCACAGTGTTTTTGGAAGAGGTTGCGAAAACTTTGGGGCTTGGTGCCAATATTATTCATTCTCGCGCAGAGGATGGAGCTAAGGGAGAGCTTCGTGAACAGTTTGATATTGCAACTGCTCGTGCCGTTGCAGCAATGCCTGTGCTGTGCGAATACTGTCTGCCGTACACTAAGGTTGGCGGTGTGTTCGTTGCAATGAAAGGTCCGGGAGCAGAGCAGGAAACTATTGCAGCCAAAAGAGCAATTTCTTTATTGGGCGGAGGCAAAACAGAGGTTTTCACTACCAATTTGCCAAACAATGATGTCAGAACGTTTATTAAGATAAAAAAGATATCGCAAACTCTGACAAAGTACCCTAGAATAACCCCTAAGATTTTAAAGCAGCCGTTGTAATTTGTAAAACCGGACAATAGTTTGTCCGGTTTTTGTGTATAAAAATTCTTGTAATTATTTCCAATAAACTATATAATTACGACATAAACAGAACGGAGGTGTGTGCTGTGTTTCTTCAAAAGAGCGATGCTGCTTATCAGAAGAAGCTGGTTTCTATCCCCCTTGAAAAAATCCGCCCCGGCCGGTTTCAACCACGTCGTGATTTTGATGATTACGATATTTCCGGCCTTGCCGAAAGTATTCGTCACAACGGTCTTCTTCAGCCATTGTCTGTGCGCCCTTCGGCAGACGGTTTTTATGAATTAATCGCGGGTGAACGCCGATTTCGTGCTGCAGCAATGGCGGGTCTGCATTCAGTTGCGTGCATAGTGCATAATATAGACGACCGCCAGGCATCTATATTTTCCATTTTGGAAAACATGCAGCGGAAAAACCTTTCGATTTTTGAAGAGGCAGAAGGAATTGCACGCTTAATTAAAGAGCAAGAAATTTCTCACCTTGAAACTGCGACTTACTTAGGGATAGCACAATCTACTCTTTCAAACAAATTAAGAATACTAAAGCTTACATACACTCAGCGCGAGAGAATTACTGTTGCGCGTCTTACCGAAAGGCATGCCCGCGCATTGGTTAAACTCCCCGAAGAAAAGCGTAATGAGGCCTTGGATATTATAATTGCAAAACAACTTACCGTAGCAGATACGGACAAGTTGGTTGAACAAATATTGGAGTCTCAAGATGAGAAGTCTACCGTTCATCATCAAAAAAGTTGTTCAGGTATCACCGATATTCGGCTTTTTGCCAACAGTCTTACAAGAATTGTTGATACTATGAAAAGGTCCGGTGTAATTGCTAAAACTACAAAGAACGAAACAGAAGACTTTGTTGAATACAGGATTAGAATTCCAAAACAAAATGTCAAAACAAAATCTAGTTCTACTTGTGCCGAGGAGCCAATACAGTTACCAATTAGGCTCACATCAAACAAGTTAGCAAACAGCAAGGTCACATAATACTGATTCCAACTAAAACCGCTCAATATTTGCGGCCTTTTTAATTGGAAACAGTATAACTTTACCCACCCATATTCATCCCCATATAAAGAATGCCGCTCCAAAAAATGGAGCGGCATTCTTAACTTATTTATTATTTTTCATCATGATCTATAATATATTCGCCTGACATTTGCTCTGCATTCAAACCATTGTAAGCAATAGTTTGAGTAGAACGCTTCTTTTTATCAAGGTTATTTCTGCAATAAAGCTTAAAAGTAAATACTGCAATTAATATTCCTACGGCAGGCACGGATATATCTAGCGTTGTTGATTCGTGCAATACATTTATTCTGCCAATTAACACCACAAAATATCTTGGTAAAGAGCATGTGATACAGAGTAGTGATGCTATCAAGCCTATAGGATATGCATAGCGAATACTTCTTATAACATAAACACCGCTAAGAATCTTTGCCATTATAACAAAGAAGAATAAGTTTGCACAAAGCATGAGAATATCATATATATTTTCAGTTATGTTGGCCATACCGGTGAATGAGATAAATGAACTTATTAATCTGAATCCCCAGACCGGAAAAACAAACAATATTGCTACCGGCGGCACCTTAATATTGGTAAATCCGCTTAATCCATATATCACGAAGAATATTGCTGCAAGGAGAGAAAACATGGAAGTCAGTATTTTCATGGACGAAAAACCATTAACCAGATCAATTGCGGAGCTGAATACAAAACTAATTGCAACAAAAAAAGAAACAAATCCTAAGGATTTATCAACCTTTGGCGCGTGTGTAGGCATACGACGACTTGCCATAGCGAAAGCCCCCAGCACAACAATCACACATATAAAAAATGTAATATAAAGAATGTGGGTGCTGCTATATTCGGTTTTATAGAATCCTGTTGTCGGTTCCAATAAAAATATTATTTGGAAAACGCGCGCAATAGATAGCGTTGCCATCGCTAAAATAAAATATGTTACTATAAACTTATGTTTCACAGATTTTCTCCCCTTAGTAATGTTGGGTTACGGCAAAGCATATAAATAGACAAGCTAACATTATTATTCTATATACTTCCAGTTCAAATGTCAATTAAAATAAAAAAATAGAGCGAGGGTTGCATATGAAAGCACTATATTTTTCAATTGCTATTATAACATTTTTCTCCATGATGCTTTTGCCGCTTTTTGCGATAGAAAAAAATAATGATATAAAAAATTTAAACAATAGCTCGGATATTGCGCTGATAGATAAAAATGACGAGTTCTTAGTTTTAGACAGCACAAGTAATAAAGTTTCAGGAATAACTGCAAAGGATTATATTGTAGGTGTTTTGTCTGCTGAAATATCACCGTCATATAGCACCGAAGCAATAAAAGCACAAGCCGTTGCTTCATATACATATGCATGCAAAAAGCGCAATGATCGCATTTCCTCCGGCGGAGAATATGATGTGTCAACAGACAGCAATACTTGTCAGGCATTTTTAAGCAGTGCTGATGCCAAAGAAAAATGGGGTGACAAGGCGGATGAATATCTAAAAATATTTGAAGATGCTTACAAGTCTGTTGAAGGATATGTAATAAAATATGATGGCAATCCGATTCTTGCGGCTTACCATTGCATATCAGGCGGAAAAACAGAATCTGCACTCAATGTGTGGGGCTCTGATTATCCCTATTTAATATCAGTAGAAAGTATTGGTGACTTACTTTCGCCTGACTATTTGTCCGAAATTACGCTATCAGCGGATGAATTTAGAGTTGCGGCAGCAACAGCGGGCGTCACTTTGGGAGACAATCCAACCGGTTGGATTAATGAACCGACTCGCAGTGACTCCGGTACTGTTCTCAAATATACACTTGGCGACAAGGTGTTAACCGGCAGAGAAATGCGCACTGCATTTTCACTCCGCTCGGCTAATTTTGATTTAACATACAGCGATAATACATTAAAATTTGTGGTGAGGGGTTACGGACATGGGGTTGGCATGAGCCAGAATGGAGCAAATTACATGGCACTGCAAGGCGGTACGTTTTTGGAAATATTGTGTTGGTATTATCCGGGTTGCCAAATGTCAAAAGCATAAAAATTACAAATTTATACACATTTTATCCCTGCACTCTTGTAAAGTGCGGGGATTTGTGTTACACTCCAAATGTGTCCCAAATGGTACAGTGATTTGAGGTGAGAGTAATAAACAGTTTTGTTAACGATATTAATATTAACTCCGCATTTAAAAAAGTGTTTTTGTGGTCAGGATTGCAAGATGCTCAGATTGACGAAATCTCGAAATTACTGTCTAAACCTAAGGTGTGCGAAAAAGGTAGTGAGCTTAGTTGTAGCCGAATGCTTGGAATAGTGCTTAGTGGCACCGCAAAAATCATGAAGTCGCTTGGAAGTGGAACAGATGTGGTTATGAGAACTCTCAGTGCCTCGGAAGTTTTTGGCGTTGCAAGCATGTTTTCAGAGACAAAATCCGAATCTTTAAGCAAAATAACAGCCGAAAATGATTGCACCGTGCTTTATATAAGTGAAGAGCTTATATATAAATTGATGCAAAAATACCCCACGGTTTCGATAAACTATATTAAGTTTTTAACAGGGCGAATCAGATTCTTAAATCATAGAATAGACAGTTTCACCGCCGGAAGTGCCGAGCAAAAACTGCTCGAATATCTTGTTCAAAACTCACATGAGGATGGCGAAGTTGTTTTAAATCACAGCATGTCAGAACTAGCAAAAAGGCTTAATATCGGGCGTTCAAGCCTTTATCGCTCTTTGGAAACGCTTGAAAAAAGCGGTGCTATCGTTCGACAAAAAAATTGTTTTTTTATAACCCCTACAGAGTAATAAAAGCCATTGCCGCTAAGGCGATTGACTTTTTATTATATAAAAAATTGCGGTTTTATAAAG
>JAQVYP010000096.1 GCA_029004655.1 Oscillospiraceae bacterium
CAAGTCGGTCAACGTCGACTGCGATGACTTCACAATCCTTGTAGTCACTGCTTATTGCGCCAATTTCACTAATCCCACATCCGAGAATACTGGAAAGCTCATTTCCTAATTGACCATTTGATCCTGTGATCAAAATTTTCATTAATATTTCTCCTTATCAAACATATATTTAAAGAAAAACTTGAGCATTGAATATACATGAATTAATAAATATTTTAGGCTTTTATAACTGATACGCTCCCATAAATGTGTGATTTGCACATTAGGGATAAACATAACTTTACCAAACTTTTTTGTACGTCTGGTAAGGTCAGCATCTTCCATATACATAAAAAATCGCTCGTCAAAACCTCCTAGCTGTTTAAAAACAGAGGTTCTTATGAGCATAAAACAACCAGTACAAAAATCAATTTCGCACGGGCTTGAGATATTTTCGTTTTGTCTTGTGTATTCTTCACGTAAAGATTTTAAGCGTGAAATCCTTCCCGCCAGCATATATTTGAGTTTTGGCTGCAACTTTGGAAGATGCTGCTCTGTTCCATCGGCACTAAGCACCTTTGGAGTGACCATTGCAACGTCCTTATGCTCTTCCATAAAATTACAAAGACTAGTTAAAACATCGCTGTCAATCAGCACATCAGGATTAATAATAGCATGATAATCAGAATCAATAAGGTCGATGACTTTATTGTGCGCAAAACCAAAACCACCGTTTTTATCATTTTTAATAACGGTGATTTGAGGAAACATAGTTTTAATTGTTTCAGGAAAATTGTCCAGTGAAGCATTGTCAGATATATATAAATCAAGCAGGACGCCGGTGGTGTTTGAAATTATCGATTCAATAGCGTTTAAAGCTTTAATTGAATCATTATATGTGACTATGCAAACAGAAACATGTAGCTTTTTATTCTCCATAATTATACAAACAAGCCTATTTAACGGCTTCCTTAATCTTTTGAAATGTTATTTCGCTTATTACATGTTCTATACGGCATGCATCTATTAATGAAATATCTTCTGGGGTACCTAAAACCTTTGTCAGATAATCAGCAATAGTGTTATGACGATCCAATACTTCAGCAGCTTTTTCCCTGCCGGCGGCGGTAAGCAGAATTTTGCCGCTAATCGGTTGCTGGATATAGTTTGCCGATGCCAAAACTCTTAGTGCTTTGCTAACACTTGGTTTAGAAACGTTCAACATTTTTGCAATATCAACAGAACGAATATATCCATTTTTGTTTTCCAAAACCAGCATAGCTTCAAGGTAGTTTTCTCCGGATTCCTTGATTATCAAAGCCGCACCTCCGATACTGAATATTGTGATAATAAGGGTTAAATATTTAAAGTAATTAACCATTATTTTCTGATCATCATTTTAACTGCAACATAAAAATGTTCAAGTAAAATACTTATTAATTATATCATACCAAATTGATAATATCAACTGTTGGTTTTGTCACTGATTGATACTACGGAATAGCCTGCATAAGTAATTATACCGTTTAATCTTTTGTCATCATATTTACCTCTTTCCCTGATTTAATATTAGAGTTAATATCATTCCCAAATAAAGGATGCAATACTCGTGGAAATATGAATTTTAATATTACAAAAGAGGAATTTATAATGTATACATGTTTGTTTTAAACTATAGATATTTATATAACTTACAATAGTTCAGATAAAAATCGCCTTATTTTCTATAAATTATGGTATTGTTAATAGCTGTTGTTTGTGAGATAATATTTACAGTTAATTTTAGGGCATCTCTAAAAACCTTCCGCCCATCATCTTGGCGCGTCTTTTTCCACCACTCTGCGTCGATTTTTCTTGAAATACGGAAGTATTCCGGCAATTAATCGGCTTGATTGGTGAAAAAACCCCCACCAATCTGACAGTCGTCAGGTTTTCAGAGGTGCCCTTTATATTGTTATTTTATTGCAAAACGAAATTGCAATTTTATTCTAACTAATAAATATTCAGAAAAACAAATTGGGGGAAACAATATGTCGATGACAATGACACAAAAAATACTTGCTGCTCATGCCGGCCTGGTTGAAGTTAAAGCCGGTCAGTTGATTGAAGCAAAGCTTGATATGGTATTAGGTAATGATATTACCTCGCCTGTTGCAATCAATGAATTTGAAAAAAGCGGTGCATCAATGGTTTTTGATAAATCCAGAATTTCGCTGGTTATGGACCATTTTACACCGAATAAAGATATCAAGGCAGCAGAGCAGGTAAAGAGAGTCAGAGCTTTTGCCGGAAAGTATGATATTGATAATTATTATGATGTTGGTGACATGGGTATTGAACACGCCCTTTTGCCTGAAAAGGGACTTGTAGGCCCCGGAGATTGTATTATCGGAGCTGATTCTCACACCTGCACATACGGCGCACTCGGTGCATTCTCTACCGGCGTTGGTTCAACTGATATGGCTGCCGGTATGGCAACGGGAAAGACATGGTTTAAGGTTCCGGCGGCAATCAGGGTTGAAATCGTTGGCAAAAAGCCTAAATTCGTAAGCGGCAAGGACGTTATTTTGCATTTGATTGGTGAAATCGGTGTTGATGGCGCGCTTTACCGTTCTTTGGAGTTTACGGGCGACGGTTTGAAAAATCTTTCTATTGACGACCGCCTTTGCATTTCAAACATGGCAATTGAAGCCGGTGCTAAAAATGGAATTTTCCCTGTAGATGAGATTACACTCGAATATGTTAAAGATCGTTTCCAGCGTGAATCTGTGATATATTCGGCCGACGAGGATGCCGAGTGGGAAAGCACAGTTACAATTGATTTATCAACTCTTAGACCTACCGTTGCATTTCCGCATTTGCCGGAAAATACAAAGACAGTTGACGAGTGCGGAGTGGTTAAAATTGATCAGGTCGTAATCGGATCCTGCACAAACGGAAGACTTTCTGATTTGCAAGCAGCAGCAGAAATAATGAAAGGCAAAAAAGTTGCATTGGCCGTGCGTTGCATAGTTATTCCTGCAACACAAAAGATTTATCTCGAAGCGATGAGAGAAGGCTTGCTTGAAATATTTATTGAATCGGGAGCTGCTGTAAGCACACCGACTTGCGGACCTTGTCTTGGTGGTCACATGGGCATATTAGCAGCAGGCGAGCGTGCCGTTGCAACAACAAACCGTAATTTTGTCGGACGTATGGGGCATGTTGATTCAGAAGTTTATCTTGCGAGTCCGGAAGTTGCGGCAGCAAGTGCAATCACAGGTTATATAACAGACCCAGCAAAGGTTTAAGAAAATATAAGGGAGTGTGTTTTATGAAAGCACAAGGAACGGTGCATAAATATGGAAATAATGTCGATACCGATGTTATTATTCCTGCAAGATATCTAAATACCAGCTCACACTCGGAGCTGGCAGCACATTGCATGGAGGATATAGATTCGGATTTTATAAAGAACGTAAAAGCCGGAGATATAATGGTTGCTGCTAAAAATTTCGGCTGCGGTTCATCACGCGAGCATGCACCAATTGCCATTAAAGCAAGTGGAATTTCCTGTGTAATTGCTTCAAGCTTCGCAAGAATTTTTTATCGAAATGCGATTAATATCGGATTGGCAATTTTAGAATGTGAAGAAGCGGCAAATGATATCAAGACCGGTGATGAGGTTTCGGTTGATTTTGATACAGGCGTTATAAAAAATCTAACAACTTCCAAAACATACAATGCAGAGCCTTTCCCGGATTTTATTCAAAATATAATTCAAAAAGGCGGATTGCTTAATTCCATATCAGAAAGGCTCTAGGGCATCTCTAAAAACCTTACGCCCACCATCTTGGCACGTTTTTCCTACTCTGCGTCGATTTTTCTTGAAATATCAAGTATTCCTGCAAAAAATCAGCTTTATTGGTGAATAAATCCCCTTAAAATAGTCTTAAAGTCTTTTTGTTATTTCAAGTGTCTATTTTATGGGGATTATATAATATAAGATAGGCGAAAATTATTAGTAGCCCAAATGACATGAATTATTTAAAATTTCAGCAAAGTATATTGACAAATATTCTTAAAATGAATATAATCAATTAGTCGGTATACTGAATTAGTATATATAACGAGGTGTGGCTCAGTTTGGTAGAGCGCTGCGTTCGGGACGCAGAGGCCGCAAGTTCGAATCTTGTCACCTCGACCAGAAAGACTGTCGATTTTTGTCGACAGTCTTTAATCATATTATAGTGGAAATAAATAGTTATTTGTAATATTATTAAAGTAAAGGTTATGAATATAATACGAGGTGGATAATTTGAAAAAGAAAGTAATTATCGTTATAGCTGCTGCTATTTTATTGCTTGCACTTTTCACCCCAATAAAATCATCAGTTAACGACGGAGGGACAACTGTTTATTCAGCAATACTGTATAAGGTAATTATATGGCACCAAATTGATTATCATATTCCTGGCGGATTTAAAACAGGAACTGAAATTCACTTTTTCCCTAATAATTTTCATGATCTTGAATACTACACAAAATGAGCATGATCTACGTTTAGGTCATGGCATCTTTTTCGTTACCTCTTTACAAAAAGACTGTCGATTTATGTCGACAGTCTTTTTATTTTTACTTTGGTGCAAATCACTCATTTTTATAAGCTTGGCGCTTAACAAAAGTGTATTGATTAACTAATTTATTATATAAAATTACAATTGCCATTGACACTAATATTGCATGATTATATAATAAACAGTAGAATATTGTTGTTTAAACAATGTGATTTAATTATTTTGTAAATATTTGTTGCAAAAAATAATAATCACAAAAAATCAAAACAAATATAAAAAACGAAAATCTTAATGATTTGCATTTGAATTTCTGTTTAAGATTCAGTTTTGGTTCATGAATTTTAAGGTCATATTCGAATTTTAAAATAGAAATGCAATTAAAAGACAGTTTCTTTTTACGATTATGTAACTTGTTTAGTCTGGTTTTAAAAATTGTCTGGACAGTTTAATAAAATAATGTTGAATGCAACCGCCTAAGCGTAATGATAGGCGGTATTTTATTGCGAAATTCGATTTTTAAATATTATATACACAAAAAGATTGAGGGTTATTTTAATGTTATCTCGTTATGTTAAGCGAATGCAAACAGAATTTCATGGTTATAATCTTAATAGATTGATTGGAGATTTGATGGCGGGTCTCACGGTGTGCGCAGTGGCATTGCCGTTGGCTTTAGCATTCGGAGTCAGTTGCGGAGCCACCGCTGCGGCAGGACTTATCACTGCGATTATTGCCGGAATCGTGATAAGCGCTCTTTCGGGTGCGTCGTATCAAATTTCAGGGCCTACGGGTGCGATGTCAGCTGTTTTGATTACCATTGTTGCTAAGGACGGCGGTCAACTGAACGGAGTGTTTTTAGTTAGCCTTATGGCCGGAATAGTGTTGTTGGTTTTGGGAGTATTCAAGCTAGGCAGATTGGTCAGCGTAATACCTCATCCGGTTATTGTCGGTTTCACTTCTGGTATTGCAATTATTATCGCCATGGGACAAATTGATAACTTCTTTGGCACCACTTCAAGTGGCACTTCAATTATAGAAAAACTGGCTTCATATGGAAAAAATGGTTTTGTTCCTTATATGCCATCTATGTTAATCGGATTGTTTGTAGTGGCCGTTATGATTTTGTGGCCTAAAAAATGGAACGCAAAAGTCCCGTCATCATTGGTTGCTATTATTCTTGCAGCAATAGTATCCGCTGTATTCAGTTTAGATGTTGCACAGGTTGGAGAAATTCCAAAAACATTGTTGCCACCGAATAGACTGGATTTATCAAGTCTTGATTTTAAGGCTATTCCATCATATTTTAGCGCCGCAATCACAGTTGCCGCATTGGGCATGATTGAAAGTCTTTTGTGCGGTGCAAGTGCCTCAAATATGAAAAACGAGAGCTTTGACGCAGACATCGAATTAGTCGGTCAAGGAATAGGCAATATTTTGATTCCGTTCTTTGGCGGTGTTCCCGCAACGGCGGCAATTGCCAGAACCAGTGTTGCTATAAAGTCAGGTGGTCAAACACGTTTAACTGGTGTTTTTCATGCCATGTTTTTACTCGCATCAATGTTTCTGCTCGGTGGGGTTATGTCACAGCTTCCGATGGCGGCATTGGCAGGAGTGCTGATGGTAACTGCTTTCAGAATGAATGAATGGTCAGAGATTAAGTCTATGTTTAAAATGGGATTCAAGAGCGAAATTTTGCAATATTCAGTTACAATGCTTGCTACGGTTGTGTTTGATTTGACCGTTGCAATTATAATCGGAATTGTGTTTAGTTTGCTTGCATTTTTGTCTAAGGCAATTGATATTGACGTTAATTTTTCAAGAGTTGAGTCCGACCGTATGCCTGAGGTTGATGTTGCCAACTGCAAGCATACAGTTGTTGTTTATATCACAGGCGCTGTGTTCTTTGCAAACTTTGAAAAATTGCAATCAGAATTAAAAGAAATGCCAAAAAGCCGTTGTATTATATTCTCAATGCGTGGAGTTTCGGTGATTGATGCAACAGCGGCAAAGAGCTTTCTTGGAATATTGGAATCATATCGTAATGAGGGCAAAGAAATTTTGCTGTGCGGCGTTAATCCGAATGTAAAAACAATTTTGGATCGTGCCGGTGTAGACGAAATTCTAGGCGAAAACG
>JAQVYP010000097.1 GCA_029004655.1 Oscillospiraceae bacterium
TTATCAAAAATTTTTTTATATTAAAAATCTCCATTTTTTGCTGTTTTAGTATTTACTTATTATTTTAAAAGTGTTACTATAAATTACGAGCGAACCCATAATATATGGTTGTTCAATTTTATTTATTTATGTTTATCTATAAGGAGGCAAAAATCCCTATGTCAAGAAAAATGAAAACGATGGATGGTAACAGTGCTGCCGCTCATGTATCTTATGCATTTACCGATGTTGCTGCTATTTATCCTATCACACCTTCGTCAAACATGGCTGAAGAAACTGACAAAATGGCTACCGCCGGTGTCAAAAATCTTTTCGGACAAACTGTTAAAGTTACCGAAATGCAGTCTGAAGCCGGTGCAGCAGGTGCCGTTCACGGCGCACTTACAGCAGGTGCTTTAACAACTACCTATACTGCATCCCAAGGTCTTCTTTTGATGGTTCCAAATATGTATAAGATTGCAGGCGAACTTTTACCGGGCGTTTTAAATGTAACTGCTCGTGCTTTGGCTTCGCATGCTCTTTCAATATTCGGTGACCATTCCGACATCTATGCATGCCGCCAAACCGGTTTTGCAATGCTTTGCTCTAACAACCCACAAGAGGTTATGGACCTCGGTGCAGTTGCTCATTTGGCTGCTATTAAGGGTCGCGTTCCTTTCCTTCATTTCTTTGATGGATTCCGTACATCTCATGAAATTCAAAAAATTGAAGTTTGGGATTACAAAGATCTTGATGATTTACTTGATAAAGACGCAGTCGACGAATTCCGTCATCGTTCTTTGAACCCAGAGCATCCTGTTCAACGTGGTACCGCTCAGAACCCGGATGTCTTCTTCCAGGCTCGTGAAGCTTCAAATGTATATTACAATAATGTTCCCGGCATTGTCGAGGATTACATGAAGCAGGTCAACGAAAAGATTGGTACAAAATATAAACTCTTCAATTACTATGGCGCTAAAGACGCAGATCAAGTTATCGTTGCTATGGGTTCTGTATGTAATACAATTGAAGAAACAATAGATTATCTTAACGCAAATGGTGCTAAGGTCGGTCTTGTAAAAGTCCATCTTTATCGCCCATTTAGTGTTAAGCATTTGCTTGCAGCACTTCCTACAACTGTTAAGAGCATATCTGTTCTTGACAGAACAAAAGAGCCCGGTTCCTTGGGCGAGCCATTGTTCTTAGATATCATTGCTGCGCTTCGTGATACTAAGTTTGCAAACGTTCCTGTATACGGTGGACGTTATGGCCTTGGCTCAAAAGACACAACACCTGCTCAGATTATTGCTGTTGTTCGTAACATGGAAAAAGCCCATCCTAAAAAAACCTTTACAATTGGTATTGAGGATGATGTTACAAACTTAAGCCTTAAGATTAAAGAGAATCCAGACACTACACCTAAGGGTACAACTTCATGTAAGTTCTGGGGGCTTGGCGCTGACGGTACAGTCGGTGCTAACAAGAACTCCATCAAGATTATCGGTGATAACACTGATATGTATGCTCAGGGTTATTTCGATTATGATTCTAAGAAATCTGGCGGTATCACAATTTCTCACCTGCGTTTTGGTAAGAAAAAGATTACCTCCTCATATCTAATTAACAAGGCTGATTTCGTAGCTTGCCACAATCCGTCTTATGTTACTAAATACAACATTGTTGAAGATATTAAGCCAGGCGGTGCATTCCTTCTTAACTGCCAATGGGACGATGCAGCTCTTGAGAAGCATATCCCGGCAAGTATGAAGAGATTCATTGCTAAGAACAGCATTAGGTTCTACACTATCAATGGTATTTCTATCGCTAAAGAGTTAGGTCTTGGCGGACGTGTTAACACAATCCTTCAGGCTGCATTCTTTAAAATCTCAAAAATAATTCCGGCAGATAAAGCTGTTGAGCTTATGAAAGCTGCTGCTCTTAAATCTTACGGCAAAAAGGGTGAAGCCATTGTTCAAATGAACTACAATGCTATTGAACGTGGTATCAACTCTGCTAAGAAAGTAAACGTACCAAAAGAATGGGCGAAAGCTGAAGATTCTGTAGTTTCTTCTATCAAAGTTGACGGCGGACGTGCTGAAATCAAGGATTACATTGATGATATTCTTGTACACGTTAATGCACAAAAAGGTAATGAGCTTCCTGTTTCAACATTCATGAAATATGCTGACGGTACAGTGCCTCTTGGCTCTGCTGCTTACGAAAAGCGCGGAATTGCAGTTGACGTTCCAACCTGGATTCCGGAAAATTGTATTCAGTGTAACTTCTGTTCTTATGTTTGCCCTCATGCTGTTATCCGTCCGGTTGCTATGACTGCTGACGAAAAAGCTGCTGCTCCTACTGCTACAAAATCTATTCCTCTTACCGGCGTTGCAGGCCTTGAATTTGCAATGACCGTTACAGTTCTTGACTGTACAGGTTGTGGATCCTGCGTAAACGTATGTCCTGGTAAAAAGGGTGAAAAAGCTCTTACACTGAAAGCTCTTGACAGCCAGCTTGAGCAACAAGAAGTATTTGCTTACGGCCAAAAGCTTCCTAAAAAGCCTGAAGTTGCTGAGAAGTTCAAAACCAACACAGTTAAGGGCAGCCAGTTCAAGCAGCCCTTGCTTGAGTTCTCGGGAGCATGTGCCGGTTGCGGCGAAACTCCTTATGCAAAGCTTGCAACACAGTTGTTTGGCGACAGAATGTATATCGCTAACGCTACAGGTTGTTCTTCTATCTGGGGTGGTTCTTCACCATCCACTCCTTACACTGTAAACAGCGAAGGCACTGGTCCTGCATGGCATAATAGCTTGTTTGAAGACAATGCTGAATTTGGTTATGGTATGTTCCTTGCAAACCGTGCTATCCGCGCACGTCTTGCTGATGATGCCAAGAAGGTTGTTGAGCTTGGCAACGATGCTCTCAAGAGTGTTGCACAAGCTTGGCTTGATACAATGGATGACGGTGCTGAAAATGCTCCTGCTACTAAAGCATTTAAAGCAGCTTTAAATGCTGAAAAGGCAGCCGGCGAGCTCAAGACTTTTGTTGATGATCTTAAGAAAGATGCTGACTATCTTGCTAAGAAATCTCAATGGATTTTCGGTGGAGATGGTTGGGCATATGATATCGGATTCGGCGGTTTAGATCATGTTATCGCTTCCGGCGAAGATGTTAACATTTTGGTATTCGATACAGAGGTTTACTCTAACACAGGCGGCCAATCTTCAAAAGCTACACCAACCGGCGCTATTGCACAGTTTGCATCTGCAGGTAAAGAAGTTAAGAAGAAGGATCTTGCTGCCATCGCTATGAGCTACGGTTATGTTTATGTTGCACAGGTTGCTCAAGGTGCTGATTACAACCAGTGTATCAAAGCATTCAACGAGGCTGAAAGCTATCATGGCCCATCAATCATAATTGCTTATGCTCCATGTATTAACCATGGTATTAAGGGCGGTATGGGTATAGCTCAAACCGAAGAAAAGAATGCAGTCACCTCTGGTTACTGGCATTTGTTCAGATATGATCCAAGAAATGCTGATACAGATAAGGGCATGTTTATGCTTGATTCTAAGGCTCCAACAGGATCTTATCAAGACTTCATTAAGAATGAAGTTCGTTACAGCTCACTCCTTCGTGCAAATCCGGAACGTGCTGCTGACCTCTTTGGAAAAGCTGAAAAATATGCCATTGAGAAGAGAACTCATCTTGAAAAACTTGAGGATATATATTCTAAATAGTTATAACATTTGCGGGCAGAGGAAAAATCCTCTGCCCGCTTTTTATTTTAACGTTTAGCTTCTAATTAATCTCCAACGTTTGACTCTGCAATAATCTTTTGAGCAATCATTGAAGGTGCTTCATCATACCTTGCAAACACGAAATTGTATGTTGCTCTTCCTTGTGCTACCGCACGCATGGCGGTCGAAAAATCACCCATTTCAGACACTGGGACTTCTGCCACGATCTCCTGCATCCTATCCTCTGCCGGATTCATTCCCAAAACGCGTCCACGTCGTTTATTAATATCACCAATTACATCACCCATGATATCATCCGGAACAATTACGCTAAGTGTTCCTATGGGTTCGAGCAAAACCGGCGAAGCCTGAGGTATACCCGCTTTAAAGGCCATTGCTGCCGCCATCTTGAATGACATTTCAGACGAATCGACGGGGTGATAAGAGCCATCTACCAGCGTTGCTCTCACGCCGACAACTGGATATCCTGCGAGCGAACCCTTTGAAATGCTATCTCGCAATCCTTTTTCAACAGCCGGGAAAAAGTTTTTAGGAACCGAACCGCCAAATACCTTTTCTTCAAAAACCAGGTCGTCACTGTCACACGGTTCAAACTCGATCCAAACATCTCCGAACTGACCGTGACCGCCGGACTGCTTTTTATGGCGTCCTTGCACTCTAACCTTTTTTGTAATAGTTTCACGATACGGGACCTTCGGCGTCTTCAGGTCAATTTCCACACCAAACTTAGACTTCAATTTGCTTGCAACCACATCAATATGTTGTTCGCCCAGACCCGAAATAATCTGCTCGTGGGTTTCGTTGTTAATATAGAATCGGATTGTCGGATCCTCTTCCATGAGACGCACAAGCCCTGCAGCGATTTTTTCCTCATCACCTTTAGCTTTTGGTGAGACCGCTAAAGAAAGGCAGGGTGTCGGAAAATCAACAGTTACGACAGCCATTTTATTACCTTGACTATATAATGTATCGCCGGTTATTACATTTCCGAGCTTTGCTACTGCACCAATATCTCCAGCTCCGATATAGTCAGCATCTTCCTGTTTTCCACCCTTAATCCACATTACTTTTCCTAATCGTTCCTCCGCATCAGTACGTGAATTAATTAGTTTAATATCGGACTTAATTTTTCCGGAAACAACCTTAAAAAATGATAGCTTGCCAACGAACGGGTCAGCAATTGTCTTGAAAACAACTGCGGCTGCAGGACTGGAATCATTACAGCCAAGCTTGCCGACTGCATCTCCCTTTTTGATTTCATATTCAACGGATGCAGCGGACGGCATTATTTTTGTAATCAGCTCCATGAATAATGGCACTCCCTCGCCAGTCTGACCAACACCGCAGAAAACTGGGCAAATATCGCCAGACTCAACACCAAGGGACAATCCACTGATGATTTCATTCTCGGTAAATTCTTCACCGTCGAAATATTTTGTCATCAGTGCTTCATCGGCAGAAGCAATCGCTTCAAGCATTATATTTCTCATATGAGATATTTCTTCACTTTGCGGAACGGCAACCTCAGAAGCCTTAATTCCATCGAATTTATACGCCTTGTTGGTTATCAAATTAACATAGCAAACGACCTGGTCGCCCTCCAGATATGGTACAACAGCAGGACAAACAATCGCCCCATACTGACCGGTCAATGTTGACAAAACTCGGTAAAAATACGAACGGGACGAATCAAGCTTGGAAATAAAAAATGCACACGGTTTTTTTAATCTTCTGGCCTGTTCAAAACTAAGTTTTGCCCCAACATTAAGTCCGGATTTGCCGGACAACACCAAAACCGCCGAATCAGCAGCAAAAAGAGCTTCGCATACACCGCCGGCAAAATCAAATAATCCCGGAGCATCTATTAAATTAATCTTTATTCCATTGGTTTCGAACTGATATAAAGAAGTAGACAGCGATGCCTTTCTTTTCTTTTCTTCAGCATCAAAGTCCATGAGAGTACTTCCGTCGTCAATACGTCCCATTCGTTCAGTTATTCCTGAAGAAAAAAGCATCGCTTCAGCAAGTGTAGTCTTACCACTTGAAGCGTGTCCTAGTAAAGCTAAATTTTTGATTTGAGTAGCAGGGTATTGTTTCATAGTTGATTTTCTTCCTTTTGTTTTAATTTAGGTTTTTAACGGACCCAGAACCGCAAAATTAGCGCAGACAACATAATATAATATGTATTCAGATTTTCCTCAGGACATTCTGTTTAGAAAATATTTAATTATTATTTGAAACAAATGGAAAATGTAGTAATCACAATTTGTGCATTATTAATAGTTTTTTCGACATTTTTAGCTTATTAATATTTATAATGTTGATTATATCACAGCGGGTATAATATTACAATACTATTTTCATTCTAAATGCCAAATGGGGTGCGTCAGGTGGCAATAAATTAACCATAACTCAGCAAGAGCTTCTTTAGATTTAAAGTAAGTGATGTTGCTCGAAACCTAAACCAATTGTAATTTTGCAACGAGCTAACAATTATAAACAGCTTTCAGATGACGTTCAATTTTAGCTAATTATTGTATAGTAGATTTAATACTAATTCCAATTAAAAAGTGACCAGGATTTGCGAGGATTTTGTTTGTGAGACAAGGCGGAGGACGAAGGCGGGCTATCGCCCGCCGAGAACGACAACGCAGTCTCGCAAACAAAAGACCACGAAGATTGGTTGATTTTTATTTGGAATTAGTATAATATTACAACTTTCAAAAAGGGAGGTTTAAAGATAAACAAAAAAACACACTAAGCAAAAACTTAGTGTGTTAAATAACATATTAATGTACCTTCAAAACTGAACAAGAAGAAATTCGACACAAAGAGGAATATATAGGTCAAGCCCTCGGTCTATTAGTACTGCCTAGCTGAATACCTCGCGGCACTTACACATGCAGCCT
>JAQVYP010000098.1 GCA_029004655.1 Oscillospiraceae bacterium
GAAATATATATTTTGGAGCGGTCAAGTCCCACCGCTGCCAGCATTTTATCAAGTAATTGTCCGGAGCGTCCTACAAACGCTTTTCCGCTTAAATCCTCCTGCTCACCGGGTGCCTCGCCAACGAACAAAATTTTAGCATTCTCATATCCGTCACCAAACACAACATTTGTCCGTGTACTGCTCAGTTCACACTCGTTACAGGCAAGGCATTTATCCTTAAGCTCGGAAAAAGCGGTAGTATCCATTTATTTTAATTCCTTTCGCAGTTTAATTAAATCCGTTAAAATTATAAGTATTATACATTTTTGCCGGATGTTTTGCAAATTCCACTTGAAAACTTATAGCTCTGTGTTAAAATAAAACTGTAATATAATTAAGAGATTAATATAAGGGGATTGTATAATTATGTCTAAACCAGTATTGGTTGAAATTTCAGCACGTCATATTCATGTCACAGAAAAAGATTTGGAAACTCTTTTCGGAAGCGGTTATAAACTTACGCCAAAAAAGGATTTATCACAACCCGGTCAGTTTGCTAGTGAAGAAAGAGTAGATGTTGTTGGCCCTAAAAAGACGCTCGCAAATGTTTCTATTTTAGGCCCCTGCCGTAAGGCTACACAGATAGAGCTTTCTGCAACAGATGCACGTTCTATCGGAATTTCCGCACCTATCCGTGAGTCAGGAGATATTGCCGGAAGCGGCGCCTGCAAGTTGGTAGGTCCTGCCGGAGAGGTCGAGTTAACCGAAGGTGTAATTGTAGCAAAACGTCATATCCATATGACACCTGAAGATGCTGCAAACTATTCTATTAAGGACAAGCAGATTGTTAGTGTTGCTTTGAACACAGCAGACCGCAGTCTTGTTTTTGGTGATGTTGTTGCGCGTGTAAGCCCATCTTATAAACTAGCCATGCATATCGATACCGATGAGGCAAACTCCGCGAGTGTCCCGGGAAGCTGCACCGGCGAAATTTTGGACTAAGATATTGAAAAAGCTCGGAATTTATTTGCATACACCTTTTTGTGCAAGAAAATGTGCTTACTGTGATTTCTATTCGCTAAGTGGGAACAACGAGCTATATGAGAAATATACGGCCGCACTCTGTGAACGTGTTGCGTTTTACGGAGTGCGGCTTTCTCGTCCTGCCGACACATTATATTTAGGTGGCGGAACGCCGTCGCTGCTAGGCGGCGAGCGTATTGGCAGGATTGTTTCCACTGCCAAACAATATTTTGACCTTCAAAATGCCGAAATTACGTTGGAAGCAAACCCTGCCGACAATTTGGGCTGCACCCTTAAAATTGCAGCGCTGAGTGGTGTTAATCGGTTGTCATTAGGTGTTCAGTCTGCAATCCAATCGGAACTTAAATCCCTATCACGTCGACACAACAACAGCGATGTAATTCGTACTGTTTCTGAAGCAAGGGCGGCGGGAATCGAAAATATTTCCTGTGATTTGATGATTGGCATACCAGGACAAACAGTTTCATCGCTTTGTGAATCTCTGGATTTTATTTTGTCCCTTAATCCTGAGCATATTTCAGTTTATATTCTTAAAATTGAGCCGGAAACTCCATTTGGACGCACCAAATCAGAACTTTTAAATTTACCGAATGATGATACAACAGCAGACTTGTATTTAAAGACCTGTGAAGTTTTGAATATGAAAGGTTTTATACATTATGAGATATCAAATTTCGCAAAAGAAGGATATAGCTCTAAACATAATTTAAAATATTGGAACTGCGAGGAATATCTGGGGTTAGGCCCGGCATCACATTCGTTTTTGGGCGGAAAACGCACATATTACGAGAGAAGTATTGACGAATTTTTTAATGGCGATAACCCGCTTTTTGAGTCGGAAGGCGGCACGAGTGAAGAATATATAATGCTAAGACTCAGGCTTTTGGATGGACTGGATTTTTGCGATTATAAATCCGTTTTCGGTGAAGAATTTACAAATGAAAAAATATCAATAGCTAAAAAGTATGAAAAAATGGGACTTATGACCGTAACCCAAAGCGGTATATCGCTGACAGAACGAGGATTTTTGGTTTCCAACAGTATTATTTCAGCTTTAATGTAAAAGCTCTTTCACATCGTATAATTGGAAATTTAAATATTATACTCAAATTTCTACAAGCTGACAAATACAATTTCGCCATTACTTGAGCTGATGTTTACAACTTCCCAGCGCTTGTGTTGTCTCTTGTAGTTTTTTATTGAATTAATAAATTTCTTAAAATCATAACCACTTATATCAATAGATGGTTGCTTGCTTTTAATGATTTTGATGGCAATGGTAGCGGATAATCGGTTTAGAATTAGTGAAGTTGGCAAAATAATAAATAAATTGGTCTTTTCTGATTTAATAACTACTTTCATTTTTATTCTACCACAACATTAACAATATCCCCGTCTGCACTTTCGATTTCAACCAATTTACCTATTACGCCGCTTTCTACCATTAAAATTATTTGCTCAAAATCAATATTTTTAAGGTGCTCGTTATTTGCTATTTGTGGAATTTTGGATCCGATTTCCAAAGCAACTTTAACTAATTCCATAGGAAGATTGATACGGACTTTATCACCATCGTTAGAATCAACAATAACTTTTAAGGTTAACCCCTTTATGTCACTCCTCTCATTTTCAGGTAAAAGCCGCACGCTTTTTACAGAATCAGCAGACAACAATTCGTCTGTTGTTGTACCAAATAATTTTGATAACGGAGCCAACAATAATATATCAGGGCAAGCAATATCATTTTCCCACTTAGATACAGCTTGCGCTGAAACCCTTAATTTTTCCGCTAAATCTTCTTGTGTCATTCCTCTTGATTTTCTATAGAAAGCAATTTTAGTTCCAATGCTACTCATTATGTTTCCTCCCGATGTTTTATAATCTTATTTTATTACAAAAATCATTGTATTGAAGATATTATCAGTTGTTTTTGCTCAACCATAGGTTTGCTTAGTTGTAAACCTATGGTTGAGTAAGACTTATTGATATAAAAGTGGCTGGATGTTTACACTTTCTTTCATCTGCTGACTTAGTTGTGAAAACGGATGCTCTTGAACATTCCCTAAATTCAGGTGGAATAATCAATATGTGTTTTTGTAGGGAACAGTCTAGATGGTTCCGAAGTAAGTGATTTGCAATTGTCTGAGAATTTCCGCTTTTATAAGCATAAACTTTTGGAGCAAGCTTAATGGTCTTATAAAAAATATAATACTTATAATAAACATAAATATATCCAAATTATAGCATATTATGTAATTTAGTCAATCTATCTACAGAGCTGTAAAAAAGTATATATTTGAAATTGGATTATCTCATCCTATTGTTGTATTAATTTACAAATTATGCTATTATCTTGGTAATAATGCAAAATTCTGTTTTAATAAATATTCATTAAAACAGAATATATCATTCACAGATTTGATTTTTAGGTTGAGAACAAAGGGGTTTGGATAAATTGTTTACACGACAAAACAGCGTGGGGCTTTTTGGAATAGATGCATATATGGTTGGTATTGAGGCCGATATTTCAAGTGGATTACCCGCTTTCGATATTGTAGGACTGCCTGATATAGCGGTGAAAGAATCCCGCGACCGTGTTCGTGCTGCCATAAAAAATTGTGGATTCACATTCCCGTTGGGACGAATAACGGTCAATTTATCCCCAGCTGACGTAAAAAAAGAAGGCTCCCTGTATGACTTGCCCACCTTGATTTCATTGCTTGTGGCTTCTAAACAGCTGGCGGGAGATTTTAGCGACTTTGCGTTTATCGGCGAGCTTTCGCTTGATGGTCAAGTCAGGGGTATAAATGGTCTGCTTGCCATGACAATTTTGGCGGCAAAAAAGGGCGTTAAAAAATTCTTTGTTCCACAGGTTAATGCATCGGAAGCAGGAGCTGTTGATGGAATAGAAATCTATCCTGTTCATGATGTACCACAGCTTTTGGCGCATTTAACGGGCAAAGAGAGTATTAAAAGACAGCCTAAACCAAATATTTCACAAACTTTGAATGAGCATGTTCCGGATTTTTGCGAGGTTAAGGGTCAATATGTTGCCAAAAAGGCACTTGAGGTTGCGGCCGCAGGTGGTCACAATATTTTGCTGGTGGGGCCTCCTGGATCAGGCAAAAGTATGCTCGCAAAGCGGTTACCCTCAATTTTGCCGCAAATGACCTTTGAAGAATCAATTGAAACCACCAAAATACATTCGATTGCCGGTACTTTAAGTCCGGACACACCGCTGATTATAACTCGACCGTTTCGTAGTCCACATCACACAGTATCCTCCGCCGGATTGTCGGGTGGAGGAGCAATTCCACGCCCGGGAGAGATTTCGTTAGCTCATAACGGTGTGCTGTTTTTGGATGAACTACCTGAATTTACTAGAGCTGCAATGGAGGCACTTCGTGCGCCGTTGGAGGATGGTCAGGTAACAATTTCACGCGCATCCGGCAGATTGACATATCCATGCTCGTTTATGCTTGTTGCTGCGATGAATCCTTGTCCCTGTGGATATTTTGGACATCCCACAAAGCCTTGCAGCTGTAATGCAAATACGGTTTCAAGGTATTTAGGGCGCATTTCAGGTCCGATGTTGGATCGCTTAGATTTGCATATAGAAGTTCCACCGGTTAATTATGAAGAATTGTCTGCAACATCTAAAGAGGAAACTTCTGAAGTAATCAAAAAACGTGTAAATACCGCTCGAAAAATTCAGCAAGACCGTTATAAAGGTTTTGGAATCACCTGCAATGCAAGGCTGACACCTGCTATGCTGCAAGAATTTTGTGCTATGACTCCATCGGCGAACATGCTTTTGGAAAACGCTTTTAATAAACTGGGGCTTTCAGCAAGGTCATATGACCGACTTTTAAAAGTTGCACGAACGCTTGCCGATTTGGACAATACTAAGCTTATAGATGCACAGCATATTGCCTCAGCAATAAAATTCAGAAGTCTTGACAGAAAATATTGGGGACAGTAAAGGAGAATTATTCATGCCATACATTAAGGTTAGCGCATCTGTTGCGGTAAATGAACAGAAAATGGAAAAAGTTAAATCTGCGCTAGGCAAAGCAATTTCGGTGATTCCGGGCAAAAGTGAACGCAATTTGATGGTTGAAATATCTGACGGACATAACCTCTGGTTTGGAGGAAAAAACGACAAGCCTCTTGCGTTTGTTGAGGTCAATGTTCTGGGAAAATCCACGCGCACTGCATATGAGGCATTGACTGCCGAGATTTGCAAAATTCTTGAAAATATTTTAGGAATTTCGGGAAGCGGTGTTTATGTTAAATACGCTGAAACAGAGCATTGGGGATTTAACGGAAGTAATTTTTAAACCTATTTGGAGGGATAACAGATGTGTTTTGACCCAATAAACTATCTCGTTCAAAAGATTGATGGAGATTATGCACATTTAAAGAATTTGGATTCATTGAATGAAGAGATTGTCCTTGTAGCAAGAGCCCTTTTACCCATGGATATTGACGAGGGAACAAAGCTTTTGTGGCATGATTTGGAATATTTTATTGTGGAATAGAATTAAACAAAAAATTGTATTTATGATATGCAGAATTTGGCGCATAAATATGTTGGGTTGCTTGATTTTGATAGATAATTTGTGTATAATACTTTTAAATTGCCGAAAGTTTCGGATTAATCAAGATGTGCCTATTTAATAGGATATTTTGAAAATGCTCTTATAATTAACCGTGTGTAATTGTAAGTGTTTAACTTTTGGATTTTGGGGCGCACGGAGAAAAGGAGCTTAAAATGTATGGTGATATCATAGATACCATTGGATTTGTAAAAAATGCTGACGCTTCTGTTGGCGACGCAATGGAGGCAGAGCTTTTTCGTCAACAAAACAATATTGAGCTTATTGCTTCAGAAAACTTTGTTTCTCCTGCAGTAATGGCTGCAATGGGTTCAGTTTTAACAAATAAATATGCCGAGGGTTTACCGGGCAAAAGATATTATGGCGGATGTCAATTTGTTGACGTTGTTGAGAATATAGCCAGAGATCGTGCAAAACAACTTTTCGGTGCCGATCACGCAAATGTTCAGCCTCACTCAGGCGCACAAGCAAATCAAGCTGTTTATTTTGCACTTTTACAGCCGGGCGATACCGTTATGGGTATGAGTCTTGCTCATGGCGGTCATTTAACTCATGGATGTCCCGTAAACAGCTCAGGTAAACTCTATAATTTCGTGTCTTATGGTGTTGATGAAAACGGTTTTATTGATTATGATAAAATGCGTGAAATTGCACTCCAGTGCAAACCAAAAATGATTGTTGCCGGTGCTTCTGCTTATGCTCGCGAAATCAAGTTTGACAAGATTTCTGAGATTGCAAAAGAAGTAGGCGCAATATTTATGGTCGACATGGCACACATTGCCGGTCTTGTTGCGGCGGGACTTCACCAGAGCCCTGTCCCATATGCTGATATTGTTACCACCACCACTCACAAAACTCTTCGTGGACCAAGAGGCGGAATGATTTTGTGCCGTGAAGAATATGCTGCCGCAATTGATAAGGCTGTTTTCCCAGGCAATCAAGGCGGTCCTTTGATGC
>JAQVYP010000099.1 GCA_029004655.1 Oscillospiraceae bacterium
TTTCATTTTACCTCCTTTATTTAAAAAATCAAATATCAACCAAGGGCTACATCAAGGACCATCATTATCATAAAACCAATGGCAAATCCTATAGTCCCAATATTCGAATGTTCACCCTCAGAAGCCTCAGGAATTAATTCTTCAACCACAACATAAATCATTGCTCCAGCTGCAAAAGACAATAAATACGGCAGTATCGGTACAACAATTGATGCTAATAAGATTGTGATCAATGCTGCTATTGGTTCAACCACTCCCGATATCATTCCAAGTAAAAATGCTTTTTTTCTACTGGTTCCGCCGCTCTTAAGCGGCAAAGATATGATTGCTCCCTCTGGAAAATTTTGAATCGCAATGCCTATTGATAAAGCTATCGCACCAGCTGCTGTAATATCATTTCTGCCTAAACCTAGACTAGCAAAAGTTACGCCCACTGCCATTCCTTCAGGAATATTATGTAGTGTTACCGCTAAAACCAGCATTGTCTTATTCTTTAATGAGCTTTTTAAACCTTCTGGTTTATCACTATCAATATGTAAGTGTGGTATAATTATATCCATAACTAACAGAAAAAGCATACCTACTCCAAAGCCAACAACAGCAGGAATAAAAGATAATTTCCCCATATCATCGGACATTGTTAAAGCAGGGATCAGTAGTGACCAGACTGCTGCTGCTACCATGATGCCGGATGCAAATCCAAGTAATCCTTTTTGAACCAGGGGCTTAATGTCATTCTTTAAAAAGAACACACATCCGGCCCCAAGAGTTGTGCCTATTAACGGTAATAATATTACGATTAAAATATCCATTTTATAATAACCCATTTATAAAAGAGTTGAACCGCTCAATTACATTTTCATCGCCTGCGATTAATACTTTATCTTTCTCAGCAAATTCATAATACGGACCTGGTGAAATAATAACATTTCGATCATGGATAATTCCTATAATAGTTGCTCCGGTATTATGCCAGACTTCTAGATGACCAATGCTTTTACCAATCACATGGGAATTGTGAGGCAAATTTATTTCTACTGGTGTTATCAAATCTGTACGTCGATATTTGTACATATCAATAATCCGTTGAGTTAAAGAGGCAATCTCTTCATCAATGGATTTTCGCTTTTCAATAATATGTGATAACCTTGAACGCATATCTGCAACGCTTTCGTCATCTTTGAAGCTTTTTACGAACTGATCGGCATTTTCTTTAGATAAAACAGTGATTCCACTCCCAGGAATAATCTCAACCACATTTTTATCAGATAAAATCGACATCGCTCTGCGTATCGTTTCCGGAGATACACTATACTCAGTAGAGAGAACTGATCGACCTTTTAGCTTATTACCCTCTTTTATTTCACCCGACGCAATTCTACCAGAAAGATGTACAGCTATTTTTAGATATCTTGGTATTATAACTTGTTCTGACCCTATCATATTTTTCACCTATTAAATTATTTTATATGTTAACTCTATAATTGCGTTTTAGCTTTCTTTTTATCTATAATGACAATTTCACCTGATTTTACAAGAGCAAATTTAGCAGCCGCAGGTCCAATGAGAGAGTAAATAAATGTGGAACATAATATTATAACCCGTATTTGCGGTGCAAAATCTGGTACCAGTGATCCGGCAACAACAATCAGCCCCAATGCAACGCCTGCCTGCGGCATAAGCGTGGGTCCTAGATATTTACATATTTTGTTTTCCTGTTTGGTAATTTTACCACCAATCCATGCTCCCAGCCATTTTCCAATGACACGCACAATTACATATATTAGACCGATTAAACCAATACCTTTTAATGCGGATACTTCAAATCCTGCACCGGAAATAACAAAAAATAGCATGAAAATAGGCGGAGTAAAATTGTCTGTAATTTTAATAACGTTATCAACATCTTCTAATATATTCGCAAGTACACCACCAAGCACCATGCAAGCCAACAAAGCGGAACCTTTAAGCGATTCTGCTAGCCAATATGTTAATAAAATTAATGCAATAATAATGCAGATTCTATTTGATGCTTTTTTGAACCAACGGAACAATAGTTTCATAATAATACAAACAAAAAATCCCAAAACAAGAGATATTACAATCTCATATATTGGCTGTAATACTGAAATAACAATATTAGTATTGCCCGTAGAGGACATCATTTTCACTATTGTGGCCGCAAATCCAAATCCGATAAGAGCAGTAGCATCGTCTATGGCGACTACGCTCATAAGCATAGATGTAAGTGGTCCTTTGGCTTTGTATTGATTGATAACCATTAAGGTCTGAGCCGGAGCGGTAGCTGCTGCAATTGCGCCCAGCATTATTGAAAGCTTTGCATCAAAGCCAAAGAGAATTAAAACTCCTGTTACTAGTATAATTGCTCCAAAAGATTCTGTAATCGCTATAATAACCGGTGCAATTCCAACCTTTTTATAATAGCTTAATTTGAATTCGCTTCCTATTGAAAATGCAATAAACCCTAGTGCAATATCAGATATAACCGAAAATCCGTCAACCATATCGGTTGGGATGAAATTAAGAAAAGACGGACCCAACAAAAGTCCGGCAATCAAATAGCCCGTTACATTCGGTAGTTTAATAAACTTTACAAGCCTACCAAAAGCCAATGCTACAATAAGCATTGTTGCAACTTCAAGAATAATTTTAGTCTCCAATTCCACAGATTCCCTTCGTAAAATCGATTGGCACACTGAACGCTACTCCATTGTTTTTAGTCGACAGGTCACCGACAACAAGCTCGATAGCACTTATCGCTTCCATCAGCTGATCGTCTCGTATAACAGTAAAAATAACATTGTTTTTTTCCCTTTCAGGATTTAAAAATGCCCTAAATGAACCTAAAAACGGAATTTCGTCTTCATCATGTTTATGGCTTAATAACCTTGCCATTCCAACACTATCTATCACTGTAGCACCATTTATGTTTCTGTGTGCAAATTCAGTTAAAACAGCATCTAGTTTTTCTGTTTTATTTAACACATAAAATAATAGTTTCATAATATCCTCCCTAAGTACCTAAATTCTATTAAACACAAACATTATAGCACTGATAAAGTTGATATGCAAACGCCTCATACTAATCTCAATTAAAAATGGAGATTAGATTTGCGAGGATAGTTTTTGTCCCGCAAGGCGGAGGAGGACAGCGGGCTGGCGCCCGCCGACGACGACAACGCGGCGGGACGAAAACTAGACCGTAAAGATATCTACGCTTTTATTTGAGATTAGTATCATTAAGACCAACTAAATAACGCCATAAATTTGACAAATTACAGAATATGGTTTATTATATATAAAACAGACAACTTGTAAAATAATATAAGTTGTCGCATAAGCGAAAGAGAGGAATAATTATGACGAAAAGAATAATAGCTATGGGAGTTGCATGTTTATTGCTTGTATCCGTTTTTTCAGGATGCGGTAAAAACACAGAAACGGTTATTAAATTTGCAGATGTCGGCTGGGACAGTATTAAATTCCATAATGCAGTAGCGATATTGGTAGCCGAAAAAGCTTATGGATTAAAAACAGATGAGATTAGTGCAACAACGTCACTTACCACACAAGCATTAAAAGAGAATGATATGGATGTAATTATGGAAATGTGGACGGATAATGTTTCAACATATAAAGAGGACATTTTAGAAGGTGCATATGCAGAACTTGGAACGAATTTTGATGATAATAATCAGGGGTTCTATGTTCCTAGATATGTCATTGAAGGTGATTCATCAAGAAATATCAAAGCAACAGCACCAGACCTCAAAACGGTAGCAGATCTTGCAAACTATAAAAGTGTTTTTGTAGACGAAGAGAATAAATCAAAAGGAAGAATCTATGGCGCAATTTCCGGTTGGGAAATTGATGTAACCATGAATAATAAGTATAAATTCTACGGTCTTGACAAGGATTTTACCTATTTCCAACCAGGTTCAGATGCGGCTATATCCGCTGCATTCACCTCTGCCTATGAAAAAGGCGAACCTATCGTAGGATATTACTGGGAACCAACATGGCTAACAGGCAAATATGACCTTGTTTTGCTTGAAGATGCGCCGTATGACGTTAATACATATAAAAACGGAGAATGTTCTTGCCCATCTGTTGATGTTACAATATGTGCAAGTAATGATATGTTGAAAAAATCACCCGATTTTGTAGAGTTCCTTAAAAAATATAAAACTTCCAGTGCTTTGACAGCGGAAGCATTAGCATATATGCAAGATAATAAGACCAATTATGAAGATACAGCTAAATGGTTTTTAAAAAGCCACGATGAATTACTCACACAATGGTTACCTTCTGAAAAGTTAACTCTTGTGCGTAAAGCTTTAGATTAAGCAGGTGTCTTGGATGAATTTAGACTGGATAACGCATTTCCCAGACAATTTTAAAATTGATATAAACGAAACCATTGATAAAGCTGTAAATAATTTCAATAAAAGCTTTGATGGAGTCTTTGATGCTATTAAAGAGGTGGTTTTGGGCTTCCTTAACGTAATAGGTTTTGTTGTAAACTTGATACCATGGTGGCTGCTTTTAATAGTAGTTTTTATTCTAGGCTGGAAAAGCAGCAAAAAGATACGCAAAGGAATATTATATGCATCTTGTCTGCTCATAATCGGATTTTTAGGGCTTTGGGAGCTAATGAATATCACGCTTACAATTGTAGTTGCATCTGTCATGATTTCTCTTCTTTTTGGCTTACCGATTGGGATTTTAGTTTCATCAAATAAAAAAGCTTTTGCTGTTGTTCGACCTATACTTGACGCTATGCAGACTATGCCGTCATTCGTTTATCTTATTCCGGCAGTTATGTTCTTTGGGCTTGGAAAAGTTCCGGCAGTGTTTGCAACGATTATTTATGCGATTCCACCGGTTATTAGACTCACCAGTCATGCGATTAATCAAGTGGATAAAGAAATGGTGGAAGCTGCACAATCTTTTGGCTCAACAAGATTGCAGCTCTTGATAAAGGTCAAGCTGCCGCAAGCTTTACCTACAATTATGACTGGTGTTAATCAAACCATGATGATGGCAGTCTCTATGGTTGTAACCTGTTCGATGATTGGAGCAAGCGGGCTCGGTGAAGAGGTTTTAATTGGTATTAACCGTTTAGAAATAGGTAGGGGTTTCACTGCAGGTATTTCAATTGTCATCGTCGCTGTGTTAATGGATAGACTTACTCAAGGGTGGTTCAGCAAAAAGGCAGCAGAAAAGGAGGAATAACGGTAATGGAAAATATACTTGAAGTAAAAAATGTTACCAAAATATTTGGTTCCGGTGTTGATGCTGCTATGAAAATGCTGAAGGCTGGAAAGGATAAAAATCATATCTTTAAAAAGCTTGGAACGACCGTTGGAGCTGATAACGTCTCGTTTGATGTTAAGAAAGGTGAGATATTTGTCTTGATTGGGCTTTCCGGAAGTGGTAAATCTACTATAATCCGATGCCTAAATATGTTGTATCGCCCAAATGCCGGACAAATATTTTTCAATGGAAAAGATGCTTGTAAATTCGATAAAAACGAATTGCGTGGATTTCGAAGGAATAATATTTCAATGGTATTTCAGCATTTTGGTTTAATATCCAATCGCAATGTGATTGATAATGTTTCCTTTGGACTTGAAGTGAAAGGTATAGACAAGATTGAAAGAGAATCAAAATCAAGAGAAATGGTTTCTCTTGTCGGTCTTGATGGATGGGAAGATCATACTATATCCTCTCTTAGCGGAGGTATGCGTCAACGTGTAGGAATTGCCCGCGCATTAGCAAATGATCCGGATATTTTACTAATGGATGAGCCGTTTTCTGCACTTGACCCAATAGTAAGGCGCGATATGCAATTCGAACTGCTCAAAATTCAAAAGATGGTTCAAAAAACCATTGTTTTCATAACTCATGACATTAATGAAGCTTTTAAACTTGGCGATCGTGTTGCCATAATGAAAGACGGCAAGATTATACAAACAGGGACACCGGAAGACATATTGGAAAATCCAATCGATAGTTATGTTGAAGATTTTGTAAAAGACATTGATAAAACAAAAATTCTTTGTGCAAAACATGTAATGGTTGTTCCCACTGCATTTATAAAATCGGGTGATGGACCACATGTTGCAATGAAGGGAATGAAATCAAACGGTGTTTCCAGCGTATATGTGGTTGGAGAAAATATGCAATTGATTGGTTTGCTAACTCTCGAAAGTGCAATAAAAGTGAAAAATGGTGAACTATCGATGAGTGAAGCAATCATTAAAGAAATTCCAATTACGGATGTTGAAGTAACACTGCAAGACCTTATGCCAGTTGCGGCAGAAGCAAAATATCCTATTGCAGTCACAAATTCGAAAAACCAACTTATCGGTATTGTAACTAAAGCCTCCGTACTCTCATCTTTGGCTGGATGAACTTTTTGATTAATTTATTACTAAGCGCCCATAGAAAATGGCTTATCACCATTCTATGGGCGTTATTTTCATATGTAATGTCTACTGAACAATTTGCAAACCCGCATACCTTATTATCAGTATCAACAGAAGGTTAAAAACTATGATA
>JAQVYP010000100.1 GCA_029004655.1 Oscillospiraceae bacterium
CCATAGGAGCATACAGACCCTTATGCGATGCGACACATAAATAGTCGATGTTCATGTTTATCATATCTATTGGTACAATTCCGGCTGTTTGAGCAGCATCCACGGCAAATAAAATATTATTCTCTCGGCACAGTTTGCCCAAAGCTGCAATAGGCATAATTTCACCTGTTACGTTGGAAGCGTGCGTGCAGATTATAAGCTTCGTATTACTTTTAATTAACCTTTCAAACGATCTTACTGTTGCATCCATATCACCAAATATTACCTCGGCATAATCTACCTCAACGCCACTAGAGGCTAGTTTATATAAAGGTCTTGCAACAGCATTATGCTCCATTGATGAAGTAATTACATGATCATTTGTGTTAAGAACACCTTTTAAAACGATGTTGATTGCCTCAGTGCAATTTTTTGTAAAAACAACTAAGTCTTCTCTTTCACAATTAAATATTCCACATACTTTTTTTCGGCATTCAAAAACCATCTCCGCACATTGTTGCGAGCGTTCATAGCCTCCACGACCGGGATTAACTGAATAAAACCTTAGCGCATGTTCAACTGCTTTTATAACCGACTCCGGTTTTTTACCGGTAGTTGCAGCATTATCAAAATATATCAATCATCAAGCACCTCGGTTCCAAGGATTTTTATTCCGTTTTCCCTCAGCAGCTGGGAGGCTCGTTCAACATCCCCACTTATAATAATACCATATCCGCAACCTGCATTATTATATTTGTGTTGTATCCTTTTAACAATTGCGGAATAACCTTTTTTTCTCAAGACGTCACGTCCTCTTAATGCATACGTAACTGTCCCTGTTATAATAAAATAACTTTTCAATTTTTCCCCTCCTAAACAGATGTAATACTAATCCCAATTAGAAAGCGTCCAAAGGTTTGAGAGGATTTTGTTTATGCGGAAAGCCGGAAGACGAAGGCGGGCTCGCCAGAGACGACAACGTAAGTCAGCAAACAAAAGATCGCAAAGATTGGATGGTTTTTAGTTGGTATTAGCATAAGCCTTAAACTACTGTTATTAAGCTCGTCAATTAACCATTACATTGTATGCAAGCTCATCCGTTTCGGTTAGAAAAACAGTCTCCTAATACTTCGGTTATTTCAATAAATTCCGATATTATCATTAATCTTTGCTGATATTATCATTATTGATATTCTTTTTTGCTAAAAACAGATTATTTAATACTATCAACGAAATCGGCATAATAATCATGCCTATAATACCGAAAATTTTTAATCCTAAAAACATCGCAATCAATGTTATCAATGGATGTAATCCCATTTGCTTTCCGATAATCTTTGGTTCCAAAATATTGCGAACAATAGAAATAATTATATATATGACAATTAGAAAAACTGCCATTTTTACGTCACCTAATAAAATTTTTAAAAGTGCCCACGGTAATATAACGGTCCCCGTTCCCAATACCGGCAAAAGATCAACTAGAGATATCAGTGCCGCAATTGCTATTGCATAATCAACGCGAAGTAGCAAAAAGCAAACCGACAACTCAATAAAAGTAATAGTCATTAATGTTAAATATCCGCGTAAAATTTTAATGACATTTTTATAAATCATATCTTTAATATTTGTTAAATATTTAATTTGGTTTTCATCAAGAACTCTTTTTGTGAATTTTATAAAAGAGTTATAATCCTTGGCAATAAATACACTTGCAACCAAAGTTATTATAACTGTTAATACAAAAGTCGGCATTCCTTTTGCAATCCCGCCGACAATTGCAGACATCACACTACTTAATTTATCAGTAAAAAATTTAAGAATGGAATCAGGAAATGTACTTATTTTGTTTTTAAAATCGTCAGGCATATCATCAAAAACAGCTAAAAAGTTGTCACTTGTTTTTGAAGCTAAATCTGTCATTGATATAATATAGTCAGGCATAGTCTTGGTAAAAGCCACAAGCTGAATATATAATTTATAGCCCAAAAAGCACATCAATAATGCAAGTGTGACAAAAAAGAGTATTACAAAAGCTACTGACAACGCATCATTTTTGATTTTATATCTTTTAGATATTTTTACAACAATCGGCCTGAGCATTGCTGTTATAATAAATCCTATAACGAAGGGCAGCAAGTAACAGGAAACTAATTTTAGTGAAAAAAATATAAGAGCGGCGATAGCTGCAAAATAACAAGTGTTTATCAAAAAATGAATTTTTTTATCGTCGGTCATATTCGCACCTTTCTTTTATTTATTTATTTATAAAATTATTATTAGCAATTTATTAGATAAAGCAGTATAACTTTTAATCAAATTTTATTATTCTTGGTTTATTTAGCGAAATATCTGAATTTTGAAAAATAATTATTGGTTTAATCTATGAAATTATTCTTGCCTTATTGTATATATTATGTTATATTGTTTTGTATCCGAATACACTTGTATATGGTGGGTGGACGATTATGAATGAAAATAAACTGTTACTTGTTAACGCAGACGTACTTCCTGAGGTGTTTTCCAGGGTTGTTGCCGCTAAAGAGCTTTTAGCATCAGGTGAAGTTACTTCGTCTAGCGAGGCAGCACGCCGAACGGGCATTTCAAGAAGCGCTTTTTACAAATATAAGGATTCGGTTTTTCCGTTCAACAGTCGGTCACAGGGTAAAATTGTTACAATTCATTCTGTTTTGCGAGATAAAGCCGGTGCACTTTCCCTATTACTTGGTGAGTTATATGCAAAGGGCGCAAATATCTTAACTGTCAATCAGGGTATTCCGTCATCCGGAGTGGCTTCTGTTTCTATTTCGTTTCGAACAGAAATGCTGACAAGCGGTGTTGACGAACTGATTGAAGATTTAAAATCAATTAAAGAAATTGTTTCTATAAAGCAAATAATAGGCGAATAATACTGTTTTCAATTAAAAAGGGCCAAAAGATTTGCGAGAATTTTGTTTGTGAGGCAAGAACGACAACGCAGTCTTGCAAACAAAAAACCGCAAAGATTGAGTGATTTTTAGTTGGAATTAGTATAACGCTGATTCAGAGAGGAAGTTTTTAAGTGGTTAATGTTGCAATCATGGGTCACGGCGTTGTTGGTTCGGGCGTGGCGGAAGTTTTAATAAAGAATCGCGAGCATATTGCTGCTAAGGCAAAAGAAGAAATTAATATTAAATACATTTTGGATTTACGTGAATTTCCCGATTTAAGTTACTCCGATAAATTCACAAAAGATTTTAACGAAATCTTAAATGATGAATCAGTTAAAGTTGTTGCCGAAGTTATGGGCGGAATTAATCCTGCTTTTGACTTCACAAAATCATTGTTACTTGCAGGAAAAAGTGTTGTTACTTCAAACAAAGAACTTGTTGCCTCTAAAGGTGCAGAATTACTTAAAATTGCAAACGATAATAACGTAAACTTTTTGTTTGAAGCAAGTGTAGGCGGAGGTATTCCCGTTCTTCGTCCCATTTCACAATGCCTTGCTGCAAATGATATATTTGAGGTCGTTGGCATTTTAAATGGCACAACTAATTTCATTCTCACAAAAATGATTAAAGAAAAAATGTCATTTGATGATGCATTGGCACTGGCACAAAAGCTAGGTTATGCTGAACGCAATCCCGCTGCTGACATCGAGGGTCATGACGCTTGCCGCAAAATCTGCATACTGGCCTCTCTCTCTTTCGGTAAACATGTTTATCCAAATCAAGTTCACACCGAAGGTATCACTAATATAACTCTTGCCGATGTAGATTATGCCAACTCTTGCGACAGTGTTATCAAGCTAATCGGACGTGCAAAGCTATTAGATGACGGGCACATAATTTCTGCTGTTTATCCGGCATTTATAAGCCGTGATAATCAACTTTCCAGTGTTGATGATGTTTTTAATGCCATTATGGTGCGAGGCGATGCAATTGGTGATGTTCTGTTCTATGGCCGCGGTGCCGGAAAGCTGCCTACAGCCAGTGCGGTTGTTGCGGATATAATCGACAGTGTTAAACATCTTGATTCCAGAAAATACTTATCTTGGGACGAAAGCTCGCCTGATTACGTCAGCGATTATTTAGATGACAATGTAAGACTGTATGTCAGAGCAACTGCAGATAATATAAGCGCTGCCATGAATGATGTAAAATCTGTTTTTGGTGATGTTCATTTCCTTACAAAGGCCAATCAAGATATAAATGAATTTGCTTTTCTTACTCCATTCTCGTCAGAAAGAACTTTACGCAAGGATTTAGAGTCCATTTCTTCTCTAAACGCTGCTTCTGTTCTGCATATTTTGGACTAATGTTCGAGGGAAATAATATATGATTAAAATTGATGTTCCGGCAACCAGTGCCAATTTGGGCTCCGGATTTGATTCATTAGGGATTGCACTTTCGCTATATAATACAATTCTTATGGAAGAAAGCGATTGTGTCGATATTGCATCACTGGATTCTGTTAAGGTTCCGCTTGATGAAGAAAACCTAGTTTACAGTACAGCCAAAAGACTGTATGACATTTGCGGAAAACAATTTTTGGGGCTTAAACTTCGTCAAAGCAATGCAATACCCATGGCGCGAGGGCT
This sequence comes from Oscillospiraceae bacterium, assembly GCA_029004655.1. Lineage (GTDB taxonomy): Bacteria > Bacillota > Clostridia > Oscillospirales > Acutalibacteraceae > STF2-152. Next base: position 4,559 of record JAQVYP010000100.1, read on the forward strand.
TGGCAGCTCGTCTGCCTGCTTAGTTTCCGGTCTGATAGGCGCAAACACACTCTTAAAAAGCCCTCTTAACAAAGAAGATATAATCAATCTGGCAGCAGCTTTAGAAGGTCATCCTGACAACACCACACCGGCACTTTTAGGCGGTCTTGTAACCTGTGCTATGAGCGAAGGAAAAGTGTATTCGGTAAGTGTACCGGTTGATTCGCACGTTCGTTTTGCCGCAATGATTCCGAGCGATCCCCTTCCCACTTCCCATGCACGTTCAGTTCTGCCACAAAGCGTTTCACGCGATGATGCAGTTTTTAATCTTTCACGCGCCGCACTTATGACATCGTCATTGTTTTCCGGCAGTTTGGAAAATTTGAAAGTAGCCACTGATGATCGTCTTCATCAACCATATCGAATGGGACTTATAAAAGGCTCTGCTTCGGCTTTTAGAGTTGCTCGCGATCTTGGTGCATACGGTGTTTATATCAGCGGAGCCGGATCAACTGTAATGGCAATTATTGATGAAAGCAACACAGCTTTTGAACTTGACTGCGCAACACAGCTCAAGAAAAGCGGTATTTTTGATTGGACTGTTCAGATACTTCATGCCGACTCTGTCGGCGCAACTGTTACCGAATTAATTTAAGCGGAGGTTATACAATGTCACTTATTGTTAAGAAGTTTGGCGGAAGCTCTGTCGCAAACGCAGAGCGTGTCTTTAATGTAGCCAATATTATTATAGAAGACTACAAAAAAGGCAACAATGTGATCGTAGTTGTTTCAGCTCAGGGAGACACCACCGATGATTTGATTGCAAAAGCGAAAGAAATCAATCCTGACGGTGTATCTAAGCGCGAAATGGATATGCTGCTTTCAGCAGGCGAGCAAATATCTATATCTTTGCTTGCAATGGCAATAGAAAAGCTTGGTTACCCAGTTGTCTCGTTGCTTGGCTGGCAGGCAGGATTCGTTACCGATTCAAAGTACTCTATGGCACGTATTAAGCGTATTAATCCCGAACGATTACTTGCAGAAATTGAGAAAAAGCACATTGTAATTGTTGCTGGATTCCAAGGATTAAATAGATATGATGATGTAACTACACTTGGACGTGGCGGTTCTGATACCAGTGCCGTTGCAATTGCGGCATCGGTTAAGGCTGATGTATGTCAGATTTATACAGATGTTGACGGTGTATACACTGCCGATCCCCGTTTGGTTAAAAAAGCAAAGAAAATGAGCGAAATCACATATGACGAAATGCTTGAGCTTGCAACGCTTGGTGCACAGATTCTCAATAATCGTTCAGTTGAAATGGCTAAAAAATACAATGTTGAGCTTGAGGTTCTTTCAAGCCTTCAGAATAAACCCGGCACAATAGTTAAGGAGGTAGTTAATGTGGAAAAAATGCTAATAAAAGGAATCGCTAGTGATAATAATGTTTCTCGTGTTTCAATAATCGGTTTGGAGGACACTCCAGGAATTGCTTTTAAAGTATTTAATCAACTTGGAAAAAGAAATGTGAATATAGATATTATCCTTCAATCTATCGGTCGTGACAAAACAAAAGATATCACATTTACTGTTCAAAAAGATCAACGCAAAGAAACTGTTGAAGCAATTGAAGCCATGAAACAGTCGCTTAAATTTCAGGATGTTGTTTTCGATGATAGCGTTTCAAAAGTTTCAATCGTTGGTGCAGGAATGGAAACTCACCCTGGCGTTGCTTCCAAGATGTTCGAAGCTTTATTTGATGCCGGAGTTAACATTCAAATGATTTCAACCAGCGAAATTAAAATTTCAGTTCTTATTGACGCTGCTCAGAGCGAGCGTGCTGTAAATGCAATTCACGACAAATTTGTTGACTAATTTACACAATATTGTATTCTACACATTATAGAAAACGGTCCACAAGGTTTATGACTTTGTGGACCGTTTATTATTTTATTAGACTTTTAA
>JAQVYP010000101.1 GCA_029004655.1 Oscillospiraceae bacterium
TGGAGGTTGTTAAATTGGAAATCAAGAACACCATAATTAAACCAGTCGGCCATATTCGTGGCGGAACTAAACTCAGCCATTATAAAAACACTGCAGAGCAAGCATCTGCGGTAATGCCTGCACCTGCCAGAGTTGAAATCGCCATGCAACAACATATTGGTGCCCCGTGTGTTCCTTGTGTTCAAAAGGGCGATACTGTTTACGTTGGTACGATAATAGGTGATAGCGAAAAATTTGTCAGTGCACCTATACATTCAAGTGTTTCGGGTACTGTTGCTAAAATCGGCAACATTACGCCTTCATCAGGTCAAAATTGTCAAACCGTTATTATCGAGTCAGACGGTCAAATGACACTCGACCCGAGCATTAAGCCCGTAAAGATAGATACTTCGGATGATTTAGCGAAAGCTGCCAGATCTTCCGGTCTTGTAGGACTTGGTGGAGCAGGCTTCCCCACTCACGTTAAACTTAATATTAATCCAGATAAAAAGTTAGATACTCTTATAATTAACGGAGCTGAATGTGAGCCATACATTACATCAGACTACCGTGAATTCATGGAAAATCCAGACGATATCCTGGAAGGTGTTTTGCTACTTAAACGAATTATAGGGTTTAAGAATGTCATAATCTGTATTGAGAATAATAAACCCGAGGCTATAGATACTCTTAGCCATGTTATTGCTGATAAAAATGACCCTTCGATTAAAATAATGAAATTAAAATCTCATTATCCACAAGGTGCCGAAAAAGTCCTGATATTTACTGCCACAGGTCGAAAACTCCCACTCGGAAAACTGCCTGCGGATGTTGGCTGTGTTGTTATGAATGTGACCAGCATTGCATTTCTAAGCCGCTATATTCGCACCGGTATGCCGCTGGTTTCAAAACGAATTACAATTGACGGCGGAGCAGTTACGAATCCCCAAAACGTCATTGTTCCTATCGGCACACCAATTAAAGACGTTATCGACTTTTGCGGTGGACTAAAATGCGAGCCTAAAAAAATATTAATGGGCGGGCCTATGATGGGTGTTGCTGTACTGGATATAAATGCGCCAATATTAAAACAAAACAACGCTATATTAGTTTTTGATGAACGCGAGGCAACACCTCCACCAATTACTCCTTGTATACGTTGCGGTCGGTGCGCCGCCGCTTGTCCCATGAATCTTATTCCCGCCGCTGTTGAAACCGCTCTAAAGCTGAAAAATGTTGATCATATGAAGAATCTTAATGTGGCATATTGCATAGAGTGCGGAAGCTGCGCATTTTCTTGCCCTGCAAAGCGCCCTCTGACACAAACGATGCGACTTGCCAAGATGGAAGTTAGAAAATCATAATGGAGGTCCTAAGAATTGGATAAACCTATCATATCACAGTCACCACACATAACTCACGGCGACAATACTCGCGGAATCATGTTTGATGTAATAATAGCTCTGCTCCCTGCAATTATAGCCGGCACGGTTCTTTTCGGACCCAGAGCACTATTATTGGTCGGAATTTGCACAGCTTCGGCTGTGATTTCCGAATACATATGTTGTAAGGCTTTAAAGAGGACAAACACTATCGGTGATTTATCTGCTGTTGTAACAGGAATTTTGCTTGGTCTTAATCTTCCTCCTTCACTCCCTTTTTGGATGGGTGCAATAGGCAGCGCAATTGCTATTGTCGTTGTTAAGCAACTTTACGGTGGAATTGGTCATAATTTTGTGAATCCCGCAATCACCGGGCGTATAGTATTAATGGTTTCATTTTCAACCGCTATGACAACCTGGACTAATCCTTATTCTTGGATGAATACAAACATTGATTCCATTTCATCTGCCACACCGTTGGCAACAGGTGCATCATACTCACTTCAAGAATTACTTTTTGGTGTTCGTCCCGGTTGCGTCGGTGAAACATTCACCCTAGTTCTGCTCGCCGGCGGAATATATCTTGTTTGGCGCAAAGTTATTCGCCCAACAATTCCACTGGCCTTTATTCTGACAGTTGGAGCATTGAGCTTTGCCGCAGGACTTTTCGGTGGCACAATTGCCGACGCCGGATATAATGCCCTTTATTCCATGATGTCGGGCGGATTGATACTCGGAGCAGTTTTTATGGCTACTGATTATACAACAAGCCCTTCTAACTTTAAAGGTAAGCTCATTTTCGGTATCGGCTGCGGCATCATAACATTTTTGATAAGACAATTTGGCTCACTATCCGAAGGCGTTTCATTTTCAATTATTTTGATGAATATTCTTGTGCCTCATATTAATAATTTAACGATTCCAAAACCGTTTGGATGGGAGGTATTAAAGAATGAGTAAGCTTTCTGCCGGAAATATCTTGAAACCAGCAGCATCTTTGTTAATCATCTGCGTGGTAATTACGTTTGCGCTTGCAGTAACAAATAATATAACTTCAAAAAAGATTGAAGAATTGCAAACACAAGTTGAAAAGCAAGCAATGTCGCGAATAATACAAGCAGACAGCTATACTGAATGTGAAGTCACTCTAGACGGAGAAACCTATATATACTATACCGCAGGCGACCCGATTAAAGGCTATATTTTAACCTTGTCCTCAGCGGGTTATGGCGGTGATGTTTCTGTAATGACCGGTATAAATTTGGACGGAACAATTGCTTCGATTGAAGTCCTAAATGCATCAAGTGAAACTCCCGGACTTGGACAAAACGCTACAAAATCCGGATTTTCTGAACAATTTTTTGGAAAAAGTGGGCAATTGTCAGTTGCTAAAAATGCGACAAAGGACACCGAAATTGATGCCATTACAGGTGCGACAATTACCTCTACATCTGTTACAGATTCAGTCAATTTTGCCTTAAAACTATTTGAAGAAATAAGGAAAGGGATGTAATTTCATATGAAAAAAAATCAAAAATTGCTTCCCATTTTAACAAATGGAATTATTAAAGAGAACCCGATTCTAAGACTTGTGCTTGGAACATGCCCATTTTTAGCAATTACTACTTGCGCTACAAATGGGATTGGAATGGGAATTGCTGCAACTTTTGTACTTATCGGTTCCAATGCCACAGTTTCACTTCTAAGAAATTTTATTCCTGATAAAGTCAGAATTCCGGCTTATATTACCATCATTGCCGGATTTGTTACAATCGTTCAAATGCTTGTTAAGGCATTTTTGCCGTCAATTGACAGCGCACTTGGTATTTATTTGCCCCTTATTGTGGTTAACTGCATTATTTTAGCTCGTGCCGAAATGTTTGCAAACAAGAATAGTGTTTTGCCGTCTATATTCGATGCAATCGGCATGGGTATCGGATTTACACTCTCATTGTTAGTAATGGGTGCAATCAGGGAGCTTTTGGGCGCAGGTACAATTTTTTCTATTCCGATAACTTCCAACTTCATTGAACCTATGACTATTATGATTTTGCCACCGGGAGGTTTCTTCGTTTTCGGAATTTTGGTTGCAATTGCTAATATAGTAGCGACAAAGTCGGGTAAAAAGCCTGTCACATCTTTTGGCTGCGAAACCTGCAATGGCGATTGCGGTTCATGCAAGGGTGAGGTGAACGATTGTGAGTAGTCTTATAACAATATTTTTAGCGGGTATCATGACTGAAAATATGGTACTTTCGAAATTTCTAGGAATTTGTTCTTTCCTAGGAGTTTCCCAAAAAGTAAAAACTGCTTTAAGCATGAGTATTGCAGTAATTTTTGTTATGTTCATGTCAACCGCCGTAACATACCCAATTTACGCTTATCTTTTATTACCAAAAGATCTTGATTATCTTCAAACTCTTGTTTTCATTCTTGTTATAGCCGCTTTGGTTCAACTTATTGAAATTGCATTAAAGAAGCTATCACAGCCTATATATTCAGCACTCGGAATCTATCTGCCTCTTATTACAACCAACTGTATCATTTTGGGTATCACACTTCTCAATTTCACTAAAGATCTTAGCTATGTGGAATCCCTGGTTAATTCTTTGGGAGCAGGCGCAGGATATCTGGTTGCTATGGTTATATTTGCCGGGGTAAGAGGACGAATTGAATCATGTGACATTCCGGAACGCCTTCAAGGTCTTCCTATAACACTTATTTCTGCCTCAATTGTATCATTATCATTTCTTGGATTTTCGGGAATCGTGGGTTAAGGAGGGCTTTTAAATGGATCTTATTTTACCTGTAATAATTGTTGGAATAATTGGATTAATTTGCGGAATTGGTCTTTCGATTGTTTCCGAGCTTATGGCTGTTCCAACAGATGAAAGAGTTGCTAAACTGCGTGAAGTTTTACCGGGTGCAAACTGTGGTGCATGTGGATATTCCGGATGCGATGCTTATGCTGAAGCACTTTCTAAAGGTGACTGCAAAACGGGGCTCTGTGCTCCGGGAGGCGATAAAACGAATAAAGCTTTGGGCGAAATTTTGGGTGTGCAAGTGAACTCAGTTGTAAAACAATCCGCTGTTGTTATATGCGCCGGGACATGTGAGCATACCACTGATAAAATGGATTATCGAGGAATTTCGACATGTTCCGCAGCCAACATGATGTATAATGGTTTTTCCGCTTGTGATTATGGTTGTCTGGGACTAGGCGACTGTCAAAAGGTATGCCAATTCTCTGCTATTTCAATAAAAGACAATATCGCCGGCATTAACCCTATTCTTTGTACTGCTTGCGGAGCTTGTTTAAAAGCGTGCCCTAAGGAAATAATTAAACTTGTTCCGGATAATTGGGATGCTTTGGTTATGTGCTCAAATCATGATAAAGGTGCTGTAATAAGAAAAGCATGCGATATCGGCTGCATCGGTTGCTACAAATGCGAAAAGGTTTGCGAATTCGATGCAATAAAAGTTGATAATAATCTTGCTGTAATTGATCAAGAAAAATGTACCGGTTGCGGTAAATGTGTCCTTAATTGCCCTGTACATTGTATAATTTCAGCATGAGTTTAATATAGTTATATTAATAACTATAGGAGGTAATTTATGAATACCCTCCCTAATAAGATAAAATTGCCTGATCAAACTGATAACGAATGTGTGGCGGAGATAAACCCACCCGAGCAAAAAAAATCAGTGGTCTTTATAGTCGGTCTGAACCTCTATAAGCTTTTTTGGATTTTCTTGGTGGGAAGTTTTTTAGGAGTATTAGTTGAAACAATGTTTTGTATACTTAAACACGGCTATTACCAAAGCCGTGTTGGTTTAGTATGGGGCCCATTTAACGCTGTCTATGGATTTGGTGCGGTTTTGATCATTCTTGTAGTGTCAAAGATCAAGTGCAAAAACTATGTATGCATTTTTTTGGGCAGCATGATAATCGGCGGCTCATTTGAGTATTTGTGCAGTCTTTTTCAGGAATTGATATTTGGCACAGTATCTTGGGAATACAGTAATACTCCTATTAATATTGCCGGAAGAACTAATCTCTTCTACTCCTTTTTTTGGGGAATTCTAGGGCTTTTTTTCGTTAGAGATATTATGCCCAGACTAAATAAAATACTTGAAAAAATTTCGGGACAATTTGCATTTGTGTTAACTTGGGTAATGATAGTATTTATGACGGCAAATATTGCTGTTTCTTTTTTAGCGGTAGAGCGTTGGCAACAGAGAAGAAACGACATCCCTTCATACAATATTGTTTATGCTTATGTTGATAAAATTTTCACTGATGAATATCTGCAAAAAAAATATCCTAATATGACGATTGTTGACAAATCATATAATTCCAATTAAAATGCGCCCAAGATTTGCGATGACTTTGTTTGTGAGACAAGACGGAGGACGAAGGCGGGATATCGCGCGTTAGACACGACAACGCAGTCTCGCAACCAAAAGGCCGCGAAGGTCTTGGATTATTTTTATTTGAAATTAGTGTTAAATCAAAAAATGAATTAAACCTTTACAAAGCGGACATAATATGGTATAATTCTCAAGCTACCGTATACTATGCTTTAGGAGAAAACCTATAAGGTGCTTCACCTGCCTTCTGCTTGGTTTATCGGCGGACAATTTATTATGAGGTGAAACTAATGTTACAAGAACAAAAAAATCGAATTTTGGCTGAATATGCTACCCACGAAGGAGATACAGGTTCTCCAGAAGTTCAAATTGCACTTCTTACTTTCCGTATCAACGAGCTTAACGAGCATTTGAGGGTTCACAAAAAGGATAACCATTCTCGCTATGGCTTGCTTAAAATGGTTGGTCACAGACGTAACCTACTTGCCTATTTGGCAAATAAAGATATTGAAAGATATCGTAAACTCATTAAGAGACTTGGAATCCGTAAGTAATAAAATGAGGGCCGGCCGATTTTTGTTCGGTCTGCCCTATTTTAATTTCTTATACCATTCTCCCATTAAAGAGTAGAAAAAATTGCGAGATAATTTTTTGCCCTGCAAGGACAAGGAGGACAGCGGGCTTTGTCGCCCACCTCGAGACGCAGTAGGACGGAAAATTAG
>JAQVYP010000102.1 GCA_029004655.1 Oscillospiraceae bacterium
GCTTTTCGGATTCTTCAGATTGTCCAAATCCCAATGCTTTTTTCTTATCGGTTATTAGTCTTGCACCGATATTTGATGTCATGATTATAATCGTGTTTTTAAAATTAACTGTTCTTCCTTGGGAATCGGTTAAAATACCATCCTCCAAAATTTGTAGCATAATGTTGAATACATCCGGGTGAGCTTTTTCGATTTCATCGAACAAAATGACCGAATAAGGATGGCGTCTAACCTTTTCTGTAAGCTGTCCACCCTCTTCAAATCCAACATATCCCGGAGGCGAGCCAATAAGTCTTGACACTGTGTGCTTTTCCATATACTCTGACATATCAAGTCTTATCATGGCGTTTTCGCTGCCGAACATGGACTCTGCCAGCGCTTTACACAGTTCTGTTTTACCAACACCGGTAGGGCCTAGAAAAATAAAGGATCCTATTGGGCGTTTAGGGTCTTTTAGTCCGACTCTTCCCCTGCGGATTGCTTTTGAAACAGCAGTAACAGCTTCGTCCTGACCGACGATTCGTTTGTGTAAAACATCTTCCATTTTAAGCAATCTCTGACTTTCTTCCTCTGTAAGCTGTGCCACAGGAATGCCTGTAGATGCAGAAACAAGTTGTGCAATTTCGGCTTCGGTTACTGTGCCAATCGCCTGCTGTGTTTTATCTTTCCATAATTGCTTTTGCTGCTCTAAATTGTTAGTCAATTCCTTTTCTTTGTCTCTGAGTTCTGCAGCCTTTTCAAAATTCTGTGAGTTAATAGCCTTGTTTTTCGCTTCGCTGATATACTTAACTTCGTTTTCAAGCTCCTTCAAATCCACGGGAGCTTTACCGGATTTAAGACGCACGCGGGAAGCTGCTTCATCAATCAAATCTATTGCTTTATCAGGCAAAAATCTATCGGCAATATATCTTGAAGAAAGCGTTACCGCCGCTTCAATAGCCTTATCAGTAATCTTAACCTTGTGAAATGCCTCATACTTGTCTCTCAAGCCGTTCAAAATTTTTATTGCATCCTCTGTTGACGGCTCACCGACAGTAACAGGCTGAAATCTTCTTTCAAGCGCGGCATCTTTTTCAATATATTTTCTATACTCTGCAAGAGTAGTTGCACCGATAATCTGAAAATCACCACGAGCAAGTGAGGGTTTAAGAATATTAGCGGCATCGGTTGAACCTTCAGCTGAACCTGCACCCACAATATTATGAACCTCATCAATAAAAAGAATTACATTGTCGGATTTTCTGACCTCATCAACTACCGATTTGATTCTTTCTTCAAAATCTCCACGATATTTTGTGCCGGCAACCATTCCGGTTAAATCAAGAGATACCAACCGTTTGCCTTTCAGAAGCTCAGGCGCATCACCATCAGCAATTTTTATTGCCAAGCCTTCCGCAATAGCGGTTTTTCCAACGCCCGGTTCACCAATCAGACAAGGATTGTTTTTGGTTCGTCGGCAAAGTATTTGAACAACCCTTTCTATCTCGGCGCTTCGACCGATAACCGGATCGATTTTTCCGTTTTGGGCTTCCTCGGTTAAATCATGACCAAACTGGTCAAGAGTTGGGGTTTTAGCATTTTTAGATGAATTTTTACCCGAAGCGCCACCCTTTTGAAAGTTGTTTTTTTCATTTTCAGAAGGAATTCCTGCCGCCTTTAGTGACTTATCTGTCAGCATTCCGACATCAACGCCAAGCTCATTTAAGAACCTGATTGCATAATTATCACCTTCGCTCAAAATACCAACTAAAATATGCTCTGTTCCAACAAAAGAATTACCCATTTCACGAGTTCCGGCCACTGCAACCTCGATTACTCTTTTAGCACGAGGAGTTAGATGCTCAGGACTAAGCCGTGATGGTGTTCCAACCCCAACGGTACTTTTGATTAATTCTTCTATTTTATCAGCGGTAGCGCCTTTTTCAGCTAGTAGTCCGGCAGCAACACAATCTTCTGTCTGCGTCAGCCCAAGGAGCAGATGTTCACTGCCAACATAGGTGTGACCCAATCTCTCTGCCGATGTAATTGCTTTATTTAAAGCTTCGTTTGCCTTTTGCGTAAAGCCTCCGAAATTATATTTCATATAAACATCTCCCTTTCAATTTCTATGACATTTGTTCTCTGAATATTTTGGCTCTTTCTATATCTCGTTCGGATGCATCTTGACTGTTTAATTTAAGAGCCATCATAGCCGGTTGTGTTTCTATCATCAACTTTATTGGAATATTTTCGTCTTTTAATTTTATTATTCCGAGACTAACTCCTATCTTGATTTGAGACACATATTGCATCATTTCATCACTTGAAAGAAGTCTTGCGTTTTTAAGTATTCCAAATGATCTGAAAACAGAATCTTCCAGACTGATTTTGTCAAAATTTTTACACGTTACTTGCTCTCGTTCAATCATTTGCATTGTTATGGATTTTAAATTATCAAGTGCAGATTTTTCAGAAATACCTAAAGTCACTTGATTAGATAATTGATAAAGCGAAGCTTTTGAGCCACTACCCTCTCCATACATTCCTCTGATCGTCAACCCGATTTTTGAAACAGCATCTGCCAATTGTGATATTTCGCCTGTACTTTCAAGCGCCGGCAAATGCAGCATTACACTGGCTCTTAATCCGGTTCCCAAATTAGTTGGGCATTCTGTTAAATAACCTAGCTGTTCATCAAACGCAATAGTCAATGATTCTGAAAGAAGTGTATCAATATTATTGGCAATTTCATATGTCTCAAAAAGCTGTAAACCGCCCTTAAGCACCTGTATTCTTATGTGATCTTCCTCACCGAGCATAATGCTTATAGATTCATCTAAGGATAAAATTAATCGACGATTTTTTCTGTTACGAGCAAATGCAGGGCTTATAATATGACGTTCAACCATTGCAAGAGCCTCAGCATCACTGATTGAATCCATATCAACTACTTTAAGGTCCTTTGACAAAGCCGATGAGCCATTCATAATTGAATCAATAATTTTCTTGTTAACTTCAGTTCTTTGAGAGTCATTCATTCTTCCCGGAAACGGAACTCCGGCAAGATTTCGGGCAAGTCTGATACGAGTGCTTACCACTATTCCTGAAGTGTTGGATTCATACCATTTACTCATGGTTTTCACCTGCCTCAGCTAGTTTGATTTGGTCACGGAGCTTAGCGGCTTTTTCAAATTCTTCAGATGTCACTGCCTGTGCCAGTTCATCTTTTAGGTTCTGCAAGTATGCAGCAGCACGCACTTCACCTGAAGCACTCTGCGGCACTTTACCAACATGTTTTGTTTTACCATGCATTCTTTGAAGTGAATTCATCAACTGTGGTCCAAACTCCCTGTAGCAATCTGAACAGCCTGCTTTTCCGCTTTCGGCTATATCTGAAAATGTTGCCCCGCAGCAGTTGCATCTTTTTTCATTTGATGTTGGATGAGCGGCCAAACTGTCGCCAAATACTGATGACAACATATTCATTAGGCCGCCACTCTGAAATCCTGCATATCCACTGGCAACCGCACAGTAAGTACAAAGATTTTTTTGTGCTGAAACACCGTTAATTACTGTATGTACGTGAGTTGTTGCCGGATTTTTTCCGCATTGTTCACACATCATATAAAAAACTCCCTTCTATATTTGAGCTAAAAGCATTTGTTTAATCACAGCTGCTCTGATTGTATCACGCAAATTAATTGGAACTTGTCGCATAACAACAATAGATATTGCTGAACTCATTAATTTTGCTGCTTCACTTGAAATTAGTGAATTGTGAAGACAATTATCAATAACTACACGTGCCGTTGCTTGATCAAGTAAGTCACCGATAGAATTAATGATATGCATAAGTGCCGAAGAGCGGTTCATCTGCACCCTGGTAATTCTAATATAACCACCACCGCCACGCCTGCTCTCAACAATATATCCCTGCTCAGGTGTGAATCTGGATGTTAAAACATAATTGATTTGACTCGGCACACAGCCTAATATATTTGCAAATTCATTGCGCTGTATCTCAGCTTTGCTTTCTTCAGATTCATCAAGTAGTTTTAAAATCTGTTCGGTTATAATATCACTGATTCTCATTTTTTGACCACCTCACTTAATACCTCATTAATGCTATAAATCTATTATATCTATTGGTCAGTTAAAGTCAAAGTCAGCAAAAGTCTAATTTCCATTTATTTGTTTGATTTACTTGATTTATACTCTGTTTTCTTCGATTTTCTATTATTTACTTTGATTTTCTAACGTTTGCTTATCTTTCATTCTATCAGTATGCATTGTGCTGTGACGAAAATCGAAAATGCTGTTGTTAACAGTTTCCGAAGCTGATTCTTTATCTGTAAAATTGTAGTCTTGCAATATATCTCCTGTTCGGCATAACATTCTATTTCCTCCAAAAAATCATTAATAATTATATTGTTTAGTTTTAAAGATAAAATATGCACCAAAAATCTGTTTTTGCCATAAACTATTGATGAAGATTAGAAAGGAGGAAAACATATGTGTGGTAATAATTTTTTTGGTGGTAATAACTGTTGCTGGATAATTATCCTTTTAGTCATTATTTTCTGCTGCTGTGGCAACAATAACGATCGCGACGACATAGGTTGTTAGTAACATAGTATAATTTCTAAGAATAGAGCTGACTTAAAATGAGACAGCTCTATTTTCAAAAAATCAAACAAAAGCGAAATCCGATTTTGAAAAACCCGATTTGGATATAAAGTTTTGTTTTAATGTTTATTACACTACTTGTTAAGGTATTTTTAATTAGATTTTGTTCTACTTTATTATATTTGTTTTTAGTTTTTATGCAGCCTGGCAATTCTCGATAATTTTTCTTTTGTCATTTTAAGACAGCTCCTTTATTAATATGCACCAATAAACTGATTACACATAAACTATTATTGAGGGCTAGAAAGGAGGAAGACATATGAATAACTTTTTCGGCGGCGGTAACTGCTGTTGGATAATCATCCTTTTGGTCATCATTTTCTGCTGCTGCGGCAACAACGATCACGGTCACGACGGCTGCTGCTAGTAAATGATGCAGCAATACCTAAAAGCCCTGCGCTAACCAGCGTAGGGCTACTCTTATTTTCCAATATTGTTCATTTATAGTACTTGACATAACACTTTGATATGATATACTTACACTTGACCATGGAGGTGATATCGGTTGAGTGAAAACACAAAAACTATTACGGTAAACAAAAAAGCTTTTCATGATTATTTTATTGAAGAAAGCATCGAAACCGGAATAGAACTCTATGGTACCGAAGTTAAATCAATTAGATCCGGTGGAGTTAATTTGAAGGATGCGTGGTGTGATGTTGACAAGGGTCAACTGTGGGTAAAAGGAATGCATATCAGCCCTTATGAAAAGGGTAATGTTTTTAACCGTCTTCCCACAAGAGAGCGTCGTCTGCTGGTTCACAAGCGAGAAATAATGCACCTTTTAGGATTTGTTAAGCAAGACGGGCTGACACTTATTCCCTTATCTATGTACTTCAAAGGGTCATTGGTAAAGATTCAGTTAGGAGTCTGTAAAGGCAAAAAGTTGTATGATAAACGTGCAGACATGGCAGCAAAATCAGCAAATCGTGATATTGAACGTGCAATAAAAGAGCGCAATCAATAGTTTATTCACGGTGATCTCAAAAATCAAACAATTGTATAATCATAACGCAGACATTGCAAAAACGAGCACGATATTGAGTGTGTTAAAAATAGTTCAACCAATATTTTATAAATGTTGATGCACAGAAAAATACTAATAATAATCATGCAACGTTAAATCATAATCCATCGGCAAGCAATCAAATATTTCTATTAAGTTGTTTTCAAAAGTAGAAAAGCAAGTATTGTATCGAGCATACAAAAAATAGCGTAACAATTTTTATATATGGGGGCGTAAAGGTTTCGACAGGGATTTTGAATTACGGTAAGCGAGTAGCGGTGCGGACACGCTTTAAAATCCGTAAACTTTTAATTAAACGACAATAATAATATTGTTTGCGCAGCCTAATTAGGCTGCTGTCCGACCTCGGAGTACTGCGGCTGAGCAAGGGCATCATTTAAGCAGTGAACGTGTATGGAAAGTGTCCCGATTTCATTCATGTATTAGGGTCTACTGAACCGTTAAGCCTGACGTTTGGCGTATCGGCAAGGGAATTTCAAACAAACGTCTACACTCGAAGAAAACCGTAAGAATAGATTTTTGGACAGGGGTTCGACTCCCCTCGCCTCCACCAAAAAGGTGCAACAAAAAAGATGCATCACCGAAAAGCCTTGATTTTATCAGGGCTTTTCGTGCTTTTATGGGCTAAAAATCATAGTTCAATTCCATAGATGCAAAAGCCCCTTTTTCCCTTTGCGTGTGTATTCAAACTCATGTGCAA
>JAQVYP010000103.1 GCA_029004655.1 Oscillospiraceae bacterium
CGCGGCCTTTTGTTTGCGAGACTGCGTTGTCGTTCTCGGCGGGCGATAGCCCGCCTTCGTCCTCCGCCTTGTCTCACAAACAAAATCCTCGCAAATCTTGGTCACTTTTTAATTGGAATTAGTATAAGAATTGAAAAACGCTCTTGTTAATTGTTTTTAACAGGAGCGTTTAATGTTATTGTTTTAAAAGAATAACTATATCTTCTGCACCAAGGTAAAGATGCCCGCAGTTAGGCAGTGTACCGAAAATCACCTGTGAATTTTCCCAGCCATCTGGAACGCAAATGACATCGGGCTGAACCCAACGGTTGATTGCGATAAGCACCTCTTCAGTTCCGTTTTTGCGAATGTACGAAAGAGGTCCTAAACCGGCAAATACGGGAATAAAGTCACCATCATCAAAAGCCTTGCAGCTACGCCTGAAATTACCCAGTTTTTTATAAAACTCCAATATCTCACGGTCTTCAAATCCCCACGGATAGCAAACGCGACAGAAGGGATCTCCATAACCCTCCAAACCCGCTTCATCACCGTAAAAAAGAGAAGGGACACCTGGCAAAGTGTATTGAATTGTAGCGGCAAGTTTAAGCAGACGCTTACCTCTTTGCCATTCAAACTCTGAAAGCTTTTGATGAGACTGCCATTCACGGCTTCGCCCCTGAGCGTCGTCCTTCATAAGTACAGTCAGTATTCGTGCAGTATCATGAGTGCCGATATGATTCATTAATAACCGTATACACTGACGGGGATAATTTTCGCAAACCTGCATGACTTTATCCATAAGCTCAAATGCATCCCCACCCTTGATGTAGGTTGTAATGGCATTTGAAAAAGGGTAGTTCATAACCGTATCCAACTGATATCCCAGCAAATATCTGCGACGAATACCATAACTTGTTTTGTTTGTTGCGTCCTCCCACACTTCACCGATAATTAAAGCGTCAGGATCTTTGCGCTTAACACAACTATTGATTTTGTCTATAAATTCGTCTGGCAGTTCATCGGCAACATCTAATCTGAATCCCCCGATTCCACAATCCAGCCAATGCTCTAACACGCCGTTTTCACCGGTTACAAAATCACAAAATGTACTGTTGATTTCATCAACCTCAGGCAGGCTTGGAACTCCCCACCAACTTTTGTATTTGTATGGCCAATTTGAAAACCTGTACCAGCGGAAATAGGGTGAATCAGTGGAATTATAGGCACCCACGCTATTATATCGTAATAATTTATTAAAATAAACGCTGTCATCCCCTGTGTGAGAAAAAACACCATCTAAGATAATAATTATGCCACGTTTTTTTGCCTCTGAGCATAAATCTTTAAGATCAGATTCACAACCTAGCAACGGGTCTACCTTCATATAATCAGCTGTGTTGTATCGGTGATTTGAATGAGCTTCGAAAATCGGATTTAAATATATGCAGCTGGTACCGAGGGATTTAATATAATCCAGCTTTAGAGTAATCCCTTTTAAATCTCCTGAAAAATAGTCCTTGCCGATTGAAACATCGGTATCTTGACGATATTCCGGGAGGCCTCCCCAATCGTCGCGAATATATCTGTCTGTAAAAATATTGTTTTTAGGTTCTCCTGAATTGTAAAAACGGTCAGGGAAAATTTGATAAATAATGCCACTTGATAGCGAATCCGGAGTTTTATAATTGCTATCATATACAGTCAATTGCCAGTTTTTACCCTGTGATGAAACCGTTCCCTCACCAAATCTGAATTTAGTGACATCCATGCGCCCCCATTTTGAATCATAATAAAAGCTATACCAATAAAGCCCCACAACATCCTTGAAAAAGCACTCATACCAGCAATAGTTATCGTCATACCACTCCGACGCCTTCATTTCCAAATTCTGCTCGGCTCCAACGTCATTTTTTATTTTCAGGTATACCGAATAGACCTCAGCACCTCGATGTAGCAGAAGTCTAAAACGGACCGTGTCCTTGTCACTTATGGCGCCAAAAATTGATTTATATAAAATGTCTCTGGAATCATAGGGAATGTATTTCATAGTACACCTTTAA
This sequence comes from Oscillospiraceae bacterium, assembly GCA_029004655.1. Lineage (GTDB taxonomy): Bacteria > Bacillota > Clostridia > Oscillospirales > Acutalibacteraceae > STF2-152. Next base: position 2,043 of record JAQVYP010000103.1, read on the forward strand.
AAATGTAGTTTGGGCGAGCAAAAAGCCCGCCCTCGCAAAATTTTTTATTTTATTGGCTTTGCGTTCCATATATTTTTGGCATATTGCTCTATAGCCCGATCGGCCGAGAAAACTCCTGACTTGGCAATGTTAATAAGCGACATTTTATTCCAGCGATCCTTGTCGTTATATAGATGGGTTGCCTTCTCCTGTGCGTTGCAGTAATCTTCAAAGTCTGCAAATGCCATATAATAATCCGTGTTGATAAAAAGCGAAGCCAGCGAAGCAAATGAAACGCCGCCTATCCCATTACTGATAAAATCAACTACTGCGCGAAGTTTAGGGTTGTTTCGATAATAGGTTTGGGGATTATATCCGGATACGCGGAGTTTCAAAACCTCTGGCGCATGCATACCGAAAATAATCATATTTTCCTCGCCGACAGCATCACGAATCTCAATATTTGCACCATCCAAAGTTCCCAGAGTAATTGCACCATTAAGCATTAGCTTCATGTTGCCTGTACCTGAAGCCTCGGTTGAGGCAAGAGAAATCTGCTCGGAAATATCTGCCGATGGAATCATAAGTTCTGCCAAAGTCACTTTATAATCTTCCACAAACAAGATTTTAATTTTATCACGCACAGCAGGGTCGTTGTCAATTTCTTTTGCCAACATATGAATCATTTGAATAATTTGTTTTGCCAAAAAGTAACCCGGCGCCGCTTTTGCACCAAAAATATAAGTTTTTGGTGTAAACGGTGCGTTTGGATTATCCTTTAAGAACAAATAATCTGCAATAATATGCATTGCATTTAGGTGTTGACGCTTATATTCATGCAATCGTTTTATCTGCATGTCAAATATGGAATTAGGGTCAAGAGATATGCAATATTCGTTTTTAACATAATTAGAAAAATGCACTTTATTATTATATTTGATTTGTTGTAATTTATTAAGGATCTCTTTATCACCAGCAAATTTTGCAAATTCGTTGAGCCTTGCATTGTCGTTGATAAACTCAGGTCCAATGCAATCGCTTATAAGTCCGGTAAGCTCACTATTAGACTGGCAAAGCCAACGCCTAAACGCAATTCCGTTTGTGACATTGTTGAATTTTTGAGGCATCAACTTATAATAGTCATTAAAAAGGGCATCTTTTAACAAGTTGCTGTGTAACTTTGAAACACCGTTGACATTATGGCAAGCAACAACGCAAAGGTTTGCCATACGCACAACCCCGCCTTGAACAATTGCAGTGCGTTCCACAAAACCGGCATCGTAGGTTTCATCCCAAACTTTTTGGCGAAATCGGTTGTCAATCTCGGTGACAATCTGATAGATTCTTGGCAACAGTCCCTTGAATAAATCAATCTGCCAACACTCAAGAGCCTCCTGCATAATTGTGTGATTTGTATAAGCAGTTGTGCGAGTAACAATATTCCACGCCATATCCCATGAGTAGCCGCATTCGTCAAGTAAATATCTCATTAGTTCGGGAACAACTAATGAAGGGTGAGTATCATTAATATGGATTGCTGCTTTTTCTGCAAAATTATCCATTGTTCCGTATTTGTTTAAATGGTTTTTTAAAATATCTTGAATTGAGGCTGAAACCAAAAAATATTGTTGTCTTAAGCGAAGAGACTTTCCCTCCGGATGATTATCTTCTGGGTATAAAACCTTGCTGATTACTTCGGCCATTGCCTGACGTTCAAGGGCTTTAACATAATCGCCCTCGTTAAATGCCGCCATATCAATTGCCGGAGATTCTGCACTCCAAAGCCTTAATATATTAACGCTTTTACCATCTTTGCCCGCGACCATTAGATCATAAGGCATAGCGTGGACTGTAGTAAACCCAACATGATTAATCTGATGATAGTCACCGTCCCAACGTTCTTCGATACAGCCGCCAAAATTAACATCCACCGCGGAGGCAGGGCGAGATTCCAGCCAAACGCTGCCTCCGGGCAGCCAAAAATCGGGTAATTCTGTTTGCCAACCATCCACAAATTTTTGGCGGAAAATTCCAAACTCATATTTAATGCAATACCCAACGGCAGGATAGCCACCGGTTGTCAATGCATCGAGAAAGCACGCGGCTAGTCGTCCCAAACCACCGTTGCCAAGACCGGCATCAGGCTCAAGCTCATAAAGATTATCAAGTTTTACTCCAAAGCGAGACAGCGCCTTTTCAAATGTTCCTGTTAGTTCCAAATTAAATAAATTGTTTTTAAAAGAACGTCCCATTAGAAATTCCATGCTTAAATAATATACAACTTTGCTATTTGTTTTTTCTGTCTCGTCTTTAAAATCCGCACGGCGCCCGCGCATAATATCTAAAAGTGCTAATACGGATGCTTTATAAAACAGTTCATCGGATGCTTGCTCGGGCTTTACGCCAAAATTGTGCAAAAGCTTAGCATCAACTAAGTTGGCGATTTTATCTACTGTTATATTTTCCATGGTTACCCCCATATTATGATAAATAATTATCGGCAAAATTTTATTACTATTATAGTATATGATATAAATACTAATTTCAATAGATCCTATAACGAAAATATCCTGTAAATTTATTCACAATACACTAAAATAATTAAATTTGCAAAATATGGCGAGCAGATGTTCGTCATATTACACAAAAATCACACAAAAGCACAATTAAAGCGTTTTGCATGTTAATATAAATGTAACAGTTTATACATATTGCTTTCTTGACCTTTTATATAAATATAATGTATACTTATTAACGAACATTAATGTATTGCGGCTAATATATAATTTTTAGAGGTGCTTTTATGTACAATTACAATTTTGGATATCCGCCAAACTATATGCCGCCTATAAATTTCGGCTATAATCCGCTGCTTGCTGAAAAACAAAAAACCAAAAAAGTCGGGAATGTCATTGGAATCTCACTGATTATTTTGATCGTTTTGAGTGGCGTTTTAGGAACCATTTCAGGTGTTGTTTTGGCCATTATGGGTCAAGCGGCCGGTGACGCAAATTTATTTATAAATGATGGAAACCTGATGTATGGGTTGTCTTCAGCTATATCTGTGATTATTATGACAATACCGTTCATAATATGTGCTAAATATTTAAAAATGAGTGTCGGAAGCACTGTCAGTACAGATCGTGTGAGTCTTGGAATCACAGTTCCTTTGGTACTGATTGGTTTTGGATTCAATGCCATTGCCAATTATTTAAATAATATTTTTGCATATACTCTTAGTGGGCTCGGAATAGCACCTTCCATGCCTGACATCGAATATGGAAGCGGATTTATCGGCTTCGCTATTTCTATGCTTTGTATTGGCGTTTTTCCGGCGTTAGTTGAGGAATTTGCTTTCCGTGGGGTGGTACTTGGGATTTTAAAGAAACGTTTCAACTCAAAAGTTGCAATCGTAGTTTCAGCAATAATTTTTGGACTAGTCCACGGTAACCTTGTTCAGATACCGTTTGCGTTTTTAATGGGCCTTGTTTTTGGGTTTATTACAGTATATTCAAAATCCATTTGGCCTTCAGTAATTGCGCATTTCCTTAATAATGGAGTTTCGGTAGTTCTTGATTTTACTGCGTCAGATGCAACTCCGTTGATTCAAAATGTCATATGGTGCGCTTATGGATTGATTTGTGGTTCTTTAGCTATTATTGGCCTGATTATGATTAATAAACGTGACGATAACATATTTAAATTTGATACAGATAAAAGTGATACAGTTGGCACCGTTCAAAGGGTTAAATGGTTGGTTACTGCTCCCGGTATGCTGGTTTTCGGTGTGTTGATCGGTATTGAAATCATTGCAACACAATTGATGTATTAATTATGTCAATGGAACAACATATTAAATTTATGAACATGGCGCTCAGGTTGGCACAAATGTCTGATGCTGAGGGCGAGGTGCCGGTTGGAGCAGTTGTTGTTCATAACGGTAAAATCATTTCAGAGGGGCGAAATAGGCGTGAGAACGCCAAAAATGCTCTTAACCACGCAGAAATTGAGGCGATTGACGGTGCATGCCGAGCTTTGGGCGGTTGGCGGCTGTTCGGGTGTGACTTGTATGTAACGCTTGAGCCATGTCCTATGTGTGCCGGTGCCATAATCAACTCCCGTATAGAACGCGTAATTTTTGGCGCATTTGATAAAAAAGCCGGTTCTTGCGGCTCTGTTGTAAATTTATTTGAGCTTCCCTATAATCACAAACCAGAAATTATCAGTGGTGTGTGTGAAGAAGAGTGCTCTTCGGTTTTAAGTGAATTCTTTAAACAGTTGCGAAACAAAAAGAAAAATATGTAATAAAAAACCTTTGTTATAAGAAGAAAT
>JAQVYP010000104.1 GCA_029004655.1 Oscillospiraceae bacterium
AGTATTAATGATATTTTTCGGGGTTTGAACGGTCTTTAGCAGTGAATCGACGATTCAAAATGCTTTGAATTGCGGATTTATTGCTAAACCGCATCCCCGTAAATATAAATTTATTTTTATGGAGGATTTAAAATGTACGAAAATTTCAAGGTATTCTCAACCGAGCTTGCAGGACGCACGCTCTCGGTTGAAACCGGAAAAATGGCGCCGCTTGCAGGTGGCGCATGTCTTGTTCGCTACGGCGAAACTGCAGTTTTCTGTGCTGCAACAGCATCCGCAAAACCCCGTCCGGGAATCGATTTTCTTCCCCTTTCGGTAGATTTCGAAGAAAAACTTTATTCTGTAGGTAAAATCCCGGGATCATTCACCCGCCGTGAAGGCAAACCGACCGATAAGGCAATACTCACCAGCCGTGTTATCGATCGTCCAATTCGCCCGCTTTTTCCTAAGGATATGCGTAACGATGTTTCAGTTGTTTGCACCGTTATGTCAGTTGATCCTGATTGTTCGCCTGAAATCATGGGAATGATTGGTGCTTCTATTGCTATTTCAATTTCTGATATTCCTTGGGATGGACCTATTGCCGGTTGTTCTGTTGGATATGTTGATGGCGAAATTATTATCAACCCAACTGCTGAACAAGCAGCCAAATCTAAAATGGAATTGACTGTTTCTTCCACAGAAGATTTAGTTGCCATGATAGAGGCCGGCGCAGATCAAGTTTCTAACGATATTATGTTTGACGCTATTATGGCCGGACATAAATCTAATCAGAAAATTGTAGAATTTATAAAAAGCATTCAAGCAGAAATAGGCAAACCAAAGTTTACTTTTGAAACAAGCGATCCTAATCCTGAAATGTTCGAAGCTGTTAAAGCTTTTGCTATTGATGAAGTTAAGGTTGCTCTTGACACAGATGATAAGATTATCCGTGACTCAAAACTTGCACCGATTTATGAAGCTGTTCATGCAAAATTTGATGAAGTTTATCCTGAAGAAATCGGTAAGCTTGATGAATGTATGTACAAATTGCAGAAATTTATTGTTCGCCGCTGGTTGCTTGACGATGGTAAGCGCGTTGACGGTCGTGGAATCGACGAGCTTCGTCCTCTCTACTCTGAAGTTGGCCTTCTTCCCCGTGTTCACGGTTCCGGTCTTTTCGGACGCGGACAAACACAAGTCTTGACGATCGCAACATTAGGCCCGATTCGCGATGCTCAAATTCTTGATGGAATAGATGGCAATGAATCTAAGAGATATATGCATCATTACAATTTCCCATCCTACTCGGTTGGTGAAACTCGTCCTTCACGTGGCCCCGGTCGTCGTGAAATCGGACATGGTGCATTGGCGGAGCGTGCGCTCCTTCCTGTTATTCCGGATGAAAACGAATTCCCTTATGCTTTCCGTCTTGTATCAGAAGTTTTATCCTCAAATGGTTCTACTTCTCAGGGCTCTATCTGTGGCTCAACACTTGCCCTTATGGATGCAGGTGTCCCAATTAAAGCTCCTGTTGCCGGTATTTCTTGCGGACTTATCACCGAGGGTGACCGCTTTATTACAATGGTTGATATCCAAGGCCTTGAAGATTTCTTTGGAGATATGGACTTCAAGGTTGCAGGTACTCATGAAGGTATAACAGCTATCCAAATGGATCTTAAAATTCATGGTCTTACACCTGAAATTATTAGGGAAGCATTGGACAAGACTTATACAGCTCGTCTTTATATCCTTGATCAAATCATGCTTAAAGCTATCGGGGAGCCAAGAAAAGAAGTTTCTAAATATGCTCCTAAGATGCTTTCAACGAAAATCAATCCTGATAAGATTCGTGATGTTATTGGTGCCGGTGGTAAGGTTATTCAAAAAATCTGTGCCGACTGTAACTGTAAGATTGATGTTGAAGAAGACGGTCGCGTATTTGTATCTGCAATCGATCTGGAAGATTGTCAGCGTGCTCTTATGATCATTGAAACCATTGCTAACGACCCTGAAGTGGGTGCTATCTACAAGGGCAAAGTAACCCGTATTATGACGTTTGGTGCTTTTGTTGAAATTGCTCCGGGAAAAGAGGGCCTTGTTCACATCAGCAAGCTTGATGTGAAAAGAGTTGAGAAGGTTGAAGACGTTGTTAAGGTTGGCGATGAGGTTATCGTAAAGGTTACTGAAATCGACGATCAAGGCAGAGTGAACCTTTCAAGACGTGATGCTCTTATAGAAATTGAAGGAGCAATTCCTGAGAATACCATTAGCGATGCTCCTCGCCGCCCTCGTCCTGACTTCAAAGGTCAACGTACCGGCGATTCTAATTCCCGTCCCGGTTTCCGCAATAATTCTAACAAATAGTGTAAATCAAATTTTAAGACCGTTGCCCAATATGTGGCAACGGTCTTTTTCTATTTGTCTTCGCTTTTTTTAATTGGAACAAAAAACTCATAAACTCCTAAGATAACCAGCATACATGCAAAAAGCTTGGACAACAACTCTCCACCGATAAATCCCGCAAAAAACGAACCTGCAAATGCTCCTATTAGGCCGCACAATGCAGTTTTAATCACAACTCCCCAATTAATTTGACCGTTTTTTGCATATATTATCATTGATAATATTGCAATTGGAATAAAAAAAATTAAGTTTATCCCCTGTGCATTTAGTTGCTCTGCCCCTGCAAAAACCGTCAAGTATATCAGCAGCACTCCGCCGCCGCCAAGACCCATTGCCCCTGCCATTCCTGACAACAACCCCGCTAAACTAATCCAAAGCCAGTTCATTTAATCAACAACCTTATTCCCGCCCAAATCATAAAAGCGGCAAACAGCTTTTTCAAAATTTTAGCCGGGATTTTTTTTAATAATTTTGTGCCAATTAACGCACCTATAAGCCCTCCGGGGATATATGGCACTGAATCCATTATCTTGACCCTACCGGCTGATATATATAAAACAGCACTAAAAACCGACAGCGGCAATATTACACCAACTGCATTTGAATGTGATTCTTTCGTTGTTAATCCTGTTTTCCTCAGCAAGGGCACAGCAAGCATACCTCCGCCGGCACCTAATAGACCGTTGACTAAGCCAACTGCCAAACCGCCTATACACATTATTAAATTCTTGTGCTTTTTTTCTTTTGTCATTTTATATTTCCCTTGAACTTTACTTATATATTGTATATATTAGTTTTAGGAAAATTGCTAAAAATATGCAAGACATTTTATGCGAACCAAAAAAACACCGACTCGAATTTGAGCCGGTGTTTTAATATTAAATATTTTTATGATTGCTTGATGTCGCGTCTGTTAAACGAATCCAGTGCAATATAGGTAAAACAAATAAAATAAACAGCCAAAACAGCAAGAGAAAAGTTAAATGTCATACCCTTATACAAAGAACTGGCTAAACCGCTTGATCCTGTTAGCCGCTGTGCCAAGCTTGAACTTAAACTTGGAAAATACACACTTAAATCTGTGCTCATAAACAAAATGAATTTCTTAAAATCATAATTTAGTAACGCAAGTATTTGTGTGACTATCGATCCTCCAAGCATAAAGGCAACACCGACTCCGATTGCAACTGCGGAATGGCGCATTATCACTGCCAACATAATAGCAAGTGAGGTCATAACCAGCAATTGAGGGCAGGCAAGCAAGTATTTAAGAAGTCCGGCAACAAAAGTATGACTGGAACTGACGACCCCGCCATTTACTGTAAGCCACAGCTGACCGAAGTCGAATCCAAACAATATGCCGCCCGTAAGGACTGCACTTGCGAACAGAATTATCAACAACGCCAAAGAGATTAAAAATACGCTGACTAACTTTGCCGCAAATATCTTCCAGCGCTTGTGAGGGCTGATGAGCAACAGCTTGATTGTGCCGCTGGTATACTCCTGAGCCATCATTGTTGCCGCAATTATAATCACAAATATTGAAATAACCGATACCAAAGAGGCGCTTTCCAGAACAAATCCAAACTGCGTATCTGCGGATACTTCAGGAATATTATTGCTCAAGCGATATTCCATAAGAGCGATATTATCTTTATAAGTGGAAATTTGAGCATCTGTCATTTTAGCATCATCAATTTTTCCACTATAAAGACTTGCCTTTGTGGACTGATAAGTATAAATCATGCTTTCCTGCCATGAAATGTCGTTTCCGTAACTATAACTGTATTTAATGTCAGAGCAAACCGGCGGTATATTATTGGTCTTGCGAATCACCAAAGCATCACGGGTGGCTTTAAGATAAGAGGTGTCGTCCCCTGCTTCCGCCTCCGCGATTTGACTGTCTATTGAGGCAATTTGTGAATCCAAATACAGTCCCAAATCATTATTATCCACAGCCTTTTGCATAGCATTTGCATTTTCAAGATATTTTGCGGCGGACACTGCATCATAATCCTTCATATTCTCCGCCATGGCAGTTGCATCGACCTTAGAAAGCAAGGCTGTCATCTGCCAACTTGTGATATCCACATTTATCTTTTTATCACGAATATCCTTGGCAAGCTGGAGTCTGGCTTTCAAAGAGTCAACATCGGCACCCTTTTGAATATCTCCTCCCATTCCGCTTGATATTTGGCCGTTTATATTGGAAATATAATTCTCAATATAGTTTTCGTCGCTCATGCCTTGGTCATAATAGTGGTTTTCCGTTTTCAATATGGTTTTAAGAGCAAAACCATATCCGAACGTTATAATCGGAATTAAAGCGATCATAATAAATGCAACAGGCTTTGCAAAGACCTTTATAAACTCATTTTGTATAAGGCGCATAAACTTAGACAATTACATTACCCCCTCCCGTAATTTCCATGAAGCTTTGCTCAAGTGTTCTAACTGATGGTATCACACCGAATATTTTAAGATCTGCGCTGCACAGCATTTTAATGACTTCCGGAACTTCCTCTTCATTAGCTGCAAGAATAAATTTGTTTTGCGTGTTGGAACGGTAACGTTCAGGCATAATTTCCTGTATTTTTTGCAGAGCAACTGACTCATCACCAATAATAAACTCATAATCTGATTCGTTGTTTCCTGAGTCGGTGATTTGCCCGATGGATTCTGTTTTCAGCACTTTGCCGGCGTCAATAATGCAAACACGATCGCACAAAAGCTCCATTTCACTTAAAATGTGGCTTGAAACGAACACCGCAATGCCTTCTTCATGAGACAGATATTTAAGAATATCGCGCAATTCCTTAATTCCGGCAGGATCAAGACCGTTTGTTGGCTCATCAAGCACCAAAACCTTTGGATGGTGCAAAATTGCCTGAGCAAGTCCCAGACGTTGTTTCATACCCAAAGAATAGGTTTTCACCTTGTCCATTATGCGCTTTTCAAGACCGACAAGCTTAATTACCTCGGCTATACGGGTTTTATCAACCTTACCACGCAAACGTGAATAAATCTCCAGGTTTTTGTATCCCGAAAGATAGGAATAGGTATCCGGGTTTTCAATGATTCCTCCGATTTGTGCCAAAGAATCTTCGAAGTTTTTTTCACGGTCGAACCCACCAATCTGAACAAAACCTGTATCAATATCCAGCAGGCCCATAATCATCTTAATTGTAGTGGTTTTGCCGGAGCCGTTCGGTCCCAGGAATCCGAATATCTCGCCTTCAAAAACATCAAAAGAAACATCCTTGATTATATGCTTTTTGCCAAAATGCTTATTAAGTTTTTCGGCTTTAAGTACAACTTTTTTTTCATTCATCTTATCACCCCTCCTTAATAGCCGCTATAGTAGCTGAAACTCGAAATAAGCCACTTGTCATTAACCTGAGCAAACCCGACATTATAGTTCTCAACATTGCTGTAATTTGAGTTGTGTTCTTGCTTACTTTTAATTGTACCGTCATCATTCCACTGAATATCATAATAGATTTTTTCAGTCTTGACTGTAACATACGTTAATGCGCTCGCAGTTTTTTTGTCGAAATCAACATCAAATGATTTTAAGTTTTTAAAATCCATAGAAATTGACTTCACCAAAGTCATCTGCCTTATGGCTTGTTCGCTAATTACATTATTATAGAATAAAGTCATAAAGCTATCCAGCGATTCATCATTATAAAAATACTCTTTAAACTTTTCACGAATACTGTTGCTTAAAGGTTTTATTCCCTCCTCGGTTTGCCCGTCAACAATATATTCGGTCGGAACAATTGTACACTGCGAATATGTGCTGTAGAAGTCTGTCATTAAAGCTTCCATTCCTTTGCGG
>JAQVYP010000105.1 GCA_029004655.1 Oscillospiraceae bacterium
TTGGGACATACGCCGTTTGGTCATGCAGGAGAACGGGCAATTCGTGAAATCTATGGCGATTTTAATCACTATGAGCAGAGCGTTCGAGTATGCGAACGAATTGAAAAGGATGGAATAGGTCTTAATCTGACATGGGAAGTTCTTGATGGAATCGAACACCACACAAGAGGTGCACAAGCATCAACATTAGAAGGCCGCATTGTCCGGATTTCGGACAGAATTGCTTATATTAATCACGATATTGACGATGCTGTGCGTGCCGGCGTAATCAAAAACGACGATATACCTCTTGATATATATGTTGGCTTAGGTAAAACTAAAAGTGAACGAATCGGCACTATGGTAAGGTCAGTTGTTGAAAACAGCACTGATGATATCAGAATGGATAGCCAAACATTTGAATTGTTCGAAACATTGCACCAGTTTTTATATGATAATGTCTATTATAATCAAATTTGCAAGGGCGAGGAAAATAAGGTTATCGGTATAATACAAGGCTTGTATGATTACTATAACAGAAATCCATCACACTTGCCGGATGAATATAAATTGATTGCCGAAACAGATGGCGTTTCGAGAGCAATTACAGACCACATTGCCGGTATGACTGATCGCTACGCCGTTCAAATGTATAACGAAATTTATGTTCCCCGATCATGGAATATTTGAGACTAATACAAATTGGGATTAGTATAAAAGGTGGGTGAACTAATATGGCACTTTCTCAAGATTTTTTGCTGGATCTAAAATACCGAAACGATATTGAATCTGTTATTTCCCCATATGTTAATCTGAAAAGACGTGGAAGCACACTAGTTGGGTTGTGCCCGTTTCATAATGAAAAAACACCATCATTTACAGTTTACCCTGAAAAAGGGAATTATCATTGCTATGGCTGTGGAGTCGGCGGAGACGTTATTACATTCATAAGGCAGATTGAAAATCTTGAATATATTGAAGCAATCAGACTTTTGGCTAATCGCGCAGGAGTGCAGATGCCCGACGAAGGGTACAATGATGAAGCAACAAAGATTAAAAACGCAGTACTGGAAATAAATCGCGAATCAGCATTGTTCTTTCACAACTGTTTAATGAGCGATATAGGTGAAAATGCAAGACAGTATTTGTTGGGAAGAGGGCTCACAATTGCCACTATACGGCATTTTGGACTGGGATATGCACCCGAAAGCTGGGGTGCACTTTTAAATCATTTAAAATCCAAGGGCTTTAAAGAAAACATGATTTACAGTGCAGATATGATAGGAAGAGCCAAAAACGATCATTATTATGACCGTTTCAGAAATCGTGTGATGTATCCGATAATTAATTTAAGAGGAAATGTTATCGGATTTAGTGGACGAGCAATGCCTGGCGATGAAAAAGCTGCAAAATATATTAATACCGGGGATACACTTGTCTTTAAAAAAAGTCATAATATGTATGCACTTAATTTTGCAAAAAGCGTCTGTTCTGAAAAGGTGATTTTAGTTGAGGGCAATATGGATGTCGTTTCTCTTCATCAAGCGGGATTCTGTAATGCTGTTGCCGCACTGGGCACTGCCTTTACAGTTGACCAGGCAAGGCTGCTATCAAGGTACACAAAAGAGGTTGTTGTAACACTGGATGCCGATAACGCAGGCAAGAAAGCAACCGACCGTGTTTTGCAGATTTTGTCGCAAGTTGGTCTTCCAGCCAGAATTTTAAGGATTCCGGATTGCAAGGACCCTGATGAATTTATTAAGAAAAACGGAGCAACACGATTTTCGGCTTTGCTTGAAGGAGCAATAAGTGATATTGAGTATCGTTTATTTATGGCTGCTGATGGCGTTGATACTAAGGCAGACGATGGGCTTGTCACGTATCTTAAAAAAGCGGCTCAGGTTTTAGCAACCGTTGATGACGCGATTACGGTAGATCTGTATGCAGGAAGGTTGTCTGACAAATATGATGTTTCAAAATCCGCAATTATGTCAGCTATAGAGCAAACAAAAAAAAATCATAAAAAACAGCAGGCAAAAAAAGAGCTTTCAAAAATAATTACGCCTCGTTTTTCAAATAATGATATTAATCCGGAACGAAGATATAGGCTTCGAGCGGTCAAGGCAGAGGAAGCGGTCCTGACAGTTTTAATGACACATCCCGATTTCTTCGAAATTGCATATAGCAGGCTAGGCGAAAACGGAATGGTTACAGAATGGAGTCAAAAAGTGTATTCGGCGGTTTGTTCGATTTTACAAAGCGGACAAGCATTTGACTTATGTTTGCTTGGAGAAAATTTTAATTCCGATGAAACAGGATACATTTCTATGTTGGAAAATGCAGAAAGTGCCGGTGAAAATCCCAAAATTGTATTAACTGACAGCATAGCGGTTATATTAGAGGAAAAAGAGAAAATTGCAATGAGCTCGAAACCTGTTGGGGAAATGTCAGATGACGAATGGAATCAGATGACAGAGCAGATTAAAAAAAGTAAAAGTACAAAATAAATTTTATATATGGTACAAAAAAGAGTGGGGAGTATGAATATGGATAAGAGCAAAAAAAAGGCAGCTAAATTGGGGTATGGGGAAGACATAAAAGAAGAAATCAATAGTCAGGAGACAGATGAAATAGATGACGAAGAGGATGAAGAAGCAGAGGATGATTTGCCTGAGGAGGGACCGGATAATATTGAAAAGCTTATTATCGAGCCGCCGCTTCTTGACTTGGATTTTATTGAGCCAAGTGTCGATGATTTAAAAATAGAAGAGATCGAGGCTGATAAGGTCGAAGAAACGGTAGCAGTTGAGAATATATCGCTTGATGATCCGGTTAAGGTTTATTTGAAAGAGATCGGGCGTGTACCGTTGCTTAGCTCTGACGAAGAAATTACGTTGGCAGTTAAAATTGGCAATGGTGATGAATTTGCCAAAAAGCGCCTTACAGAAGCCAATTTGAGACTTGTTGTAAGTATTGCAAAGCGCTATGTGGGACGTGGAATGCACTTTCTTGATTTGATTCAAGAAGGAAACGTCGGTTTAATTAAAGCTGTTGAAAAGTTCGACTATACAAAGGGATTTAAATTCTCAACCTATGCAACATGGTGGATTCGTCAGGCAATTACACGTGCTATTGCCGATCAGGCAAGGACAATTCGTATTCCTGTTCACATGGTTGAAACCATTAACAGACTCAAAAAGATTCAAAGTCAGTTACTTCATGAAAATGGACACGAGCCAAGTGAAGAGCTTATTGCAGAACGCATGGATTTGTCGGTTGAGCGTGTGCGTGAAATTATGCGTGTGGCTCAGGAGCCTGTTTCCATGGAAACACCTATCGGACCTGAGGAAGACAGCCGCCTGATGGATTTTATTCGTGATGAGGATGCATTAGCACCTGATGATGCTGCTCTTAAAACAATAACAAACGAGGATATTGATTCTGTTCTCAAAACCCTTACTCCCCGTGAAGAATCTGTTATCAGACTTCGTTTTGGACTTCAGGATGGTCGTTGCCATACTCTTGAGGAGGTCGGTACCGAATTCCACGTTACCCGTGAAAGAATCAGACAGATTGAGGCAAAGGCTTTAAGGAAGCTTAGACATCCGGTCCGCAGCAACAAATTTAAAGATAAATAAAAAATGGCTTGCCGTTAGCCACAAACTGCGGTAACAACAGCGCTAGACAACTTGTCTTTTGCTTTAGTTTTGGAGCTTAAAAATGTTATTAAACCTTGAAACAGATTATGCCATCAGGATTATTGACTGTCTCGCTGCTGCAGATAAAAGACTGGATGGTAAAACAATAGCTGCCCAAACGGGGGTAACTCAAAGGTTTTCACTCAAAATTTTACATCGATTAGTTTCCTCCGACTTGGTAAAGTCATATAAGGGAGCAAAAGGTGGATATGTTTTAGCAAGACCTGCCGATGAAATAACCCTTTTAGAAGTGGTTGAAAAAGTGAGCGGAGGTTTACAGTTCAGCAAATGTCAATGCGAGGTTGGGCATTGCACTAACCCTCAGGGATTATGCCGTTTTCGCGATGTATTTGATGAGGCAAGCAACAACGTAAGAGAATCTTTAAGAAAAGTTACATTTGATAATAAAACAATTAAAAAATAGCAAGGGAATGGAATTAATGGGAATAAACATAGATCCGATTGAACAACATAGATTATGGCAAGGTAAAATTGAAATTGTATCGCGTGCCTCGGTGAAAAATGCCGAGGAGCTTTCAATTGCATATACTCCGGGCGTGGCAAAGCCCTGTCTTGAAATAGAAAAGGATTATGAACAGTCGTTTGTATTGACAAGACGTAACAACCTTGTGGCTGTTATAACCGATGGAACAGCAGTTTTGGGACTTGGAGATATTGGGCCTGCTGCGGCTATGCCTGTTATGGAAGGGAAGTGTGTTTTATTCAAGGAATTCGCCGGTGTTGACGCTTTTCCGATTTGCATTGATAGTAAAGATACAGATACAATTGTTAATACAATTGCACTCATTTCAAAATCATTTGGTGGAATAAATCTGGAAGATATTTCGGCACCAAGATGTTTTGAAATAGAAAGTCGTTTAAAGGAAATATGTGATATACCCGTATTTCATGATGACCAGCACGGAACAGCAATTATTGCAAGTGCCGCAATGCTTAATGCATGCAAGGTTACGGGACGTGATTTTTCTAAGGCTCGAATTGTAATTAACGGATCCGGCGCAGCAGGAACTGCCATTGCAAAACAACTTTTGCGTCTCGGAGTCGGAGATGTTACAATGTGCGATATAGACGGCGTTTTGGACGAGAATAACCCTAAGCTTGATGATGCAAAAATTGAATTAACAAGAAGCACAAATAAAGCCAAAATTACCGGAAATTTGGCTGATGCAATGTTTGGTGCAGACGCATTTATCGGTGTTTCAGCTCCCAATGTGGTAACAGTGGAAATGGTGAAATCTATGGCAAAAGACTCAATCGTTTTTGCAATGGCTAATCCAACACCTGAAATAATGCCGGATCGGGCATTGGCTGCCGGAGCGGCAGTTGTCGGAACCGGACGTTCAGATTTCCCAAATCAGATAAATAATGTTTTGGCTTTTCCGGGAATTTTTAAAGGTGCTTTGGCGGTTAGAGCAAAAGATATAACGGACAACATGAAAATAGCCGCAGCCAAGGCACTTTCGGGATTTGTTCAGGAAGATAAGCTTTCCAGAGAGTATATATTGCCGACGGCATTTGAACCGGGTGTAGCCAACTGCATTGCAGAAGCTGTAGCAAAATGTGCCAGAGAAGATGGAATTGCACGAGGATAATATAATACTAATTCCTCTTTAAAACGTCTACATTTTTTGTGTTATTTCTGTTCAGTTACTTTGTCGTCGGTCGGAATACGTTAGTATTCCTAATTCCTCCGACTTGCAGGGCAAAAAATCCCGCAAAAACCGTTAACGACTTTTTAAAAAGGAAATAGTATAAGAAGGAATATTTTACATGGTTGATACATATAAAACATCAGGGACATGCGCTCGAAGTATCACTATTGAGGTGGAAAAAGGAACATTGAAATCTGCAAAGTTTGAGGGCGGGTGCAATGGAAATCTCAATGCGATTTCGTCGCTTTGTACCGGAATGAAGATAGATGATATTATTAATAAGTTGGAAGGAATAAAGTGTGGATATAAAAAAACATCTTGTCCCGACCAACTGGCTAAAGCGCTAAAATCATATAAAGCAAAAAAGGGTGATTAATTTGCTAGAAGACGACATCAAAATTGCTGGGGAACATCCTTCCGATGATATCAAAAAAAATCGCAACAATAATTATAATTCTGCCGAAATGGAGCGTGAAACTGAAAACGGTAACATAGAACGTGCAAAAAAATTCGGTCAGACAATCGCAAATGAAGTCATACGCTCAGTTAATATGTTTGTTAGTGATGAGGAACAGTCAAAAAATGCGGAGCTGAGATTACAAAGAGGCATTTTGCTTACATTTACAGCTGTTGCCGGAATCGAAAGAATATGCAAAAGCCAAATGTTATCTAATGTTGCCAAAAGTAGCTTTTATCAAGTGCTTTCAGAGGAAGCTCAGGAGCTATATCGATGTATGGTGGACACAGGTGCGTTTTCATTTTATTATCTTGCATTTAGAAGAGGGATTGAGGTAGATCGTCGTATCGGTCAGACATTTGCAATGCTGTGTTCGCA
>JAQVYP010000106.1 GCA_029004655.1 Oscillospiraceae bacterium
GTCGAAATCTATTCACGAAATCGATGTCCAGCTCTATCGTAAATACGGTATGGCTGAAAAGGAGATAGACTTTATCGAAACCCATGTAAAGGAGATGGCATAATGGCGGCGATTCAGATCAAAACAGCCTTAAAAGTAGTTCCGCAGTGCTATGCCTATACCACTCCCGGAGTACCGACACATAGTGGCTGGACAAAGATCGGCTTTACCGAGCGTGACGTGGAGACCCGTATCAAAGAGCAGACGCATACGGTTGGTGTTGCCCACAAGACCTGGTGGGCTATGCGTGCAGCGTATATGACGGAGCCATACGGAACATTTACGGATAAGGCCTTTCATGCCTATCTGAAAAAGCTCGGAATTTCCCGTGAGGCAGGAACAGAGTGGTTTCTCATTGAACCGAATACCGCTCGTGGGAACTTTATCGACTTCACACAGAATCATGGCGTGATATCGGAAAACGACGCCGATGCTGTAATTCCGTACAAGCTCCGTGATGAGCAGGCAGAGGCTGTGCAGAGAACGGCTGATTATTTCAGCGGTCATGAGAATGCTGAATTTCTGTGGAACGCAAAGCCGCGTTTCGGGAAAACGCTCTCTGCTTATGACTTGTGCATGAAGCTCGGCGCAAAAAATATCCTCATCGTGACAAACCGTCCGGCAATTGCGAACTCATGGTATTCAGATTATGAAACGTTCTTTGGACCTCAGTCCGGCTATCTATTTGTCAGCAATGTGGACGGTATTAAGGATAAAAAGTTTGTCTACAGCCGTGAGGAATATATAGCAAAGCTTGATGAAAACACAAAGGGCTGCATTGAGTTTGTCAGTCTGCAGGATTTGAAAGGTTCTATCTATTTCGGTGGTCAATATGATAAGCTCTCAGAAGTCAGCGCCGAAAAAGGTCTGAACTGGGATATCCTTATCGTAGATGAAGCCCACGAGGGTGTCGATACCTACAAGACCGATACGGCGTTTAACCATATTCGCCGCAAATGGACGCTACACCTTTCCGGTACGCCGTTTAAAGCATTAGCAAATGACAAATTCCCGGGGAGTGCCATCTTTAACTGGACTTATGCCGATGAGCAGAAAAAGAAACGAGACTGGAATGCTTCCAGTGAGATTGAAAATCCCTATGAAAATTTACCCCGTCTTTCTCTGTTTACCTATCAAATGTCCGATATTATCCGAGATAAGGTAAAAAGAGGTATAGAGCTTGCAGATGATGATATTGAAGAATACGCCTTTGATTTGAATGAATTTTTCAGAACAAATGAGTCCGGAAAATTCGTACATGACGCAGAAGTGGATAAATTTTTAGATGCCATGACCAGACAGGAGAAGTTCCCGTTTTCTACTCCAGAGCTTCGTGACGAGCTGAAGCATACCTTCTGGATTCTGAATCGTGTGGCAAGTGCAAAGGCTCTCGCAAAGAAACTGAAGCTGCATCCTGTGTTCAAAGATTACGAAATTATTCTTGCCGCAGGTGATGGAAGGCTGGATGACGATGACGAAAATGAAAAATCCTTTGATAGGGTGACAAAGGCAATCGCAGAAAACGATAAGACCATCACACTTTCCGTAGGGCAGCTGACTACAGGGGTAACGATTCCAGAGTGGACGGCAGTTCTCATGCTCTCCAATATGGCAAGTCCTGCCCTTTATATGCAGGCGGCTTTTCGGGCGCAGAATCCATGCCTTTTCAAAGACAGCAATGGCAATACGTATCGGAAGCAAAACGCCTATGTGTTTGACTTCGATCCTGCTCGTACATTGAAGGTTTTCGAGCAGTTTGCCAACGATCTTATTCCGGAAACTTCCGGTGATAAAGGCGATTTTGACAGCCGGAAAGAGCACGTGCGAGAACTTCTAAATTTCTTCCCTGTTTACGGCGAAGACGATCAAGGGTCGATGGTTGAGCTGGATGCAGAGAAGGTACTTACCATTCCCCGCCATATCTATGCAAAAGAAGTTGTGGAGCGCGGCTTCATGTCGAATTTCCTGTTTGCCAATATTTCCGGCATTTTCGGCGCGCCGAAGGAAATCATAGATACCATCAATAACATGCAGGCCATCGAGGAGCCAAAGAGACATGATCCGGTAGGTGTAGATGAGCACACAGCAGATGATCTTGATCTGAATGATGATGGCGAAGTGGAAATACCGCGCGAACAGGTTATTGGGTCGGCCAGTGATCTCTTTGGAGACAAAGTCTACAGTAATGTGGATGATCAACTGAAGCAGGCTGTTTCTGATATTACTGAGCAACACGCAAAGAATCCCGATCCGAAGAAGGATGAGCTTGCTGCTTTGCGCGAGAAATTTTCTAAGCCAATCGCCAATACCCTGATGGAAACGGCACGTCAACAGTACGGAAGAGATCTGAAAAAAACTACGCAGAATCAATTGGAACGCAAGATTCAGGAGACGACGGACACCATAGTAAGCCGTGAGTACGGTGATTATACAATTCGTAACCACCAGCTTGAAAAGGAGCGCCATGATAAGATTGCTAAGGCTCAGAAGTCAGGCGCTTCTATGACAGAAATCACCCGGTTGGATGATGAATATACGCAACGCATGCTTCAAGGATATCAGCAGATGGTCAAAAATATTCACAAGAAGCTGAACGGTGAAGAAACGGTCAAGAAGGCTGCCGAAACCATTGTCGAAACAGTAGAGACAGAGAAACTGAATAATGAGAAGGACTCTATAGAAGGCAGCATCCGCGACCATCTCCGCGGCTTCTCCCGCACAATTCCGGCATTCCTTATGGCGTATGGCGATGAGAATACGACACTTGCAAATTTTGATACGCTTGTGCCGGATGATGTGTTCTGGGAAGTTACAGTCAATCCGCAGAACGGTCAGGGCGTAACGCTTGACCAGTTCCGTATGCTGCGTGATGGTGGGGATTATACAACCGAGAGTGGCGAGGAAAAACATTTTGACGGACATCTTTTCGATGAAGTTGTATTTAATGACGCTGTTCAGGAATTTATGAAAAAACGTGCCGAGCTTGCAGATTATTTTGAGCCGGATCACAAAGGCGACATCTTTGATTTTATTCCGCCACAGCGTACCAACCAGATATTCACACCGAAAAAAGTTGTGAAGGATATGGTGGATAGGCTCGAGCTGGAGAGTCCAGGCTGCTTTGATGATCCACAAGCGAAATTTGCCGATCTCTATATGAAGTCGGGAATGTATATAACGGAAATTGTCACGAGACTCTATCAGAGCAAGCGTATGAAGGCATTGTATCCTGATGACGCCGAAAGACTGAATCACATCTTTGCCGAGCAGGTGTATGGCTGCGCGCCGACAGAAATCATATATCGCATCTGCCTGCGATACATTCTTGGATTTAGTAACGAGATATATATCGAGAAAAATAATATCCGCCTTTGCGATACTCTGGAGTACGCAAAGAACGGAACGATGGAAGAAGAAATGAGAAAGCTGTTTTATTTATAACCTTTTATCGTTTCCACACGTTTTTGATATGCTCCCCGTCAAGTAGACAATGGAAAAAGCTAAACGAACTTTTTTTGCCCGGCTTAATGGCCGGGCCATTTTCATGCCGTCTCAACGAGTTTCAACGGGTCAATCCCAAATTCTGTGTAAACGCCAATCGGCGGCGTAAAACGTAACCGTCAAATATAGAGATCAAGTACAATAAAGTTCGCAATTTCATCAAGGCATAGAAAAGCCATTGGTACTCCGCTGGGCATGAATCACGCTCCAGTCCTGCCGCCGTCCGGTCCATTTTCGGGTGATATCCATCATGGCCAGGTACAGCATTTTGAACAAGCTGTCATCCGTGGAAAATACGGATTTAGACTTGGTGACCTTGCGCAACTGCCGGTTGAAGCCCTCAATCGTGTTCGTGGTATAGATCAGACGCCGGACCGCTTGGGGATATTTGAAATAGGTGCTGAGGTTGGGCCAGTTCCCCCGCCAACCGAGGGAAATCCGGGGATATTTTTTATCCCAGCGTGCTGCAAAAGCGTCCAGCGCGTTCAAAGCGGATGCTTCATCCACAGCAGCGTAGACAGCTTTCAGATCCGCCATCAGGGGCTTGAGATCTTTGTAGGAAACCTATTAACTGGAATTGCGCAGTTGATGAATGACGCAGTTTTGGACGTCTGTTTTGGGATAGACCGCTGCTATCGCTGCCGAGAAACCGGTCAGATTGTCCGTACAGGCGATCAAAATATCCTCCAGACCTCGGTTTTTATGGCCGTTGAGAACGGTTCCCCAGAATTTGGCGCTTTCAGTTTCACCAACCCACAGGCCCAGAACGTCTTTCCTGCCGTCTAAATCCACGCCAATCGCGATATAGACGGCTTTTTTCACCATCTGCCCCTCGCTGCGGACGTGGTAATGGATGGCGTCCAGGAAAACCACCGCATAGACACTTTCCAGCGGCCGTTGCTGATCCTGGTTTGATTCTTTTTCAGGACCTGTGGCTCAAACTCACCCTTGCGATCCCGGGGGACAGCTACCTCGACATCCCCAAAACTGCTGCGCAGCGTTTTGCTGCTGTGTCCGTTGCGGCTGTGGTCGGTATCCTTATTGCGGTAATCGTACTTGTTGTAGCCCAGTTCGTCATCCAGTTCCGCATCCAGGCCGTTTTCCATGAATTCAGCTATCGTCTCTTTGAACAGGTTCTGGATGTCGTCCATGCTGTTGATCTCGCTGGTTTGCAGCAGTTCGCGAATTTTGGCGCGGCGTTCATTTTCTTCCGGGGGGCGATTCTTCCTTCCCATATCAGGGCCCTCCAGTTTGATCGTTTATTCTACCTCACCGTGAAGGTTAACACAGAATAAGGGATGGTCTCGCGAGAGCTTATCTGAGCCAAGCTTCTTTGGCTTCAAGGCTAGTAGTCAAAAATTCTTGACACTACCTGCCGGGTCGCCGCTGCTTTTGGCGCTTACGTTTAAAGTCTGACGTCTTGATACTACCTCTGTGCCAATGTATTCAATTAACCAAGCGATCAAAAGTGACAATCTGCTTTATATGTTGTCGAGAATCTTTTTGACAGCATAAGGCTTGGCATACTTGATATACATATCACTCACAAAAATAACATTTGCAGCCTGCGGTTCAACCCACATTGCCGGGTAGATAACAATCTTCTTTTTGCTTCTTCGCCCAGTTGCGGTAATTTCACTATCAGCAGTGATTTCGCAGCCTGATTGCTTAAGGATATTCGCTAAAGGGATGATCATGTTAATCTGTGTCTCTGGTTTGATAGGAGATGCTTTTATGCCATCAACACCCCATTCAAGGAGCTGAAGTGCAGCAAAGCGGTCAAGCATGCCATGTACATATTGGTTCCTGTAATGCTTCAGGCATTTGGAACACGCAGATCCACAATCACAGGAACTCAACAGCTCTTTCATATCGGATAGTAGTTCGGCAATTGCATCGGCTACACTGACAGCATAACCAGCGCCGCTCGATAGACTATCGTAAAGATAGATATCGACATATGAGGATTCAGAGCCAGTCCTGAGACGATACCCGGTAACGAGTTCAGTAAACTCCACATCGAGTTTTTTGCTTGCAACCAGTCGCAGTGCTTCAGCTAAAGATTGAGCTGCCCGGTTAAGCCAAGGATTGTCATTTCGGCGTGCATTAATAATCCTGTCATCTAGGAAGAACTCAAGAACCAACATATCCGTGATGAAGTCATAGCCAAGATTCACATTTAAGTAATTATTATGACGGCATCTGCTTCGAGCATACTTTGACTTGTATGGCCTGTTAACGTCATTCAGAACAGATATATCGTCGCCTGGCATAGCAGCACCACAGTCTTTGCAGACCATAAAACCCTTGTCATCCGATCCTTTATTCAGCATGATGATTCGCTGATTTGTTCGTGAAGCGATTCGTATATTCTTGCAACCTGGGGCAAGTTTCATTTCTTCTGCATCTGGTAGAGTTGAATACAGAGGCTGCTGTACGGCAGTATATTCTTCTGACAGCTGAACATCCGGTATTGCTTCCGCATTTCTTGGTGCAAAGCCCCATGGACGCATCATTTCACGAGTGATTTTGAGATCACCGTTCCCACAGAATGGGCAACGTTTTGTGTTTTCTTCCATCAAACCAAAC
>JAQVYP010000107.1 GCA_029004655.1 Oscillospiraceae bacterium
TGCGAGGATTTTGTTTGTGAGACAAGGCGGAGGACGAAGGCGGGCTATCGCCCGCCGAGAACGACAACGCAGTCTCGCAAACAAAAGACCGCGAAGATTGGTTGATTTTTATTTGGAATTAGTATGAGTTGTCATACACATTTTATTGCAGAATTTTGCAAAACGACGAGTGTTATTTCCCCTAGGTTCAAAGGATTGGTAGACACCTATTGGAAAATTGCGCAAAAAAGCGGACAGCCAAAAGGCATGTCCGCATAAATTCTATTTTGAAAACCCTAACTATTATCTATTTAGCGTAATCAATAACTCTATTTTCTCTAATTAAATTAACCTTAATTTGTCCCGGATAATCAAGATCATTTTCAATACGTTTAACAATTTCTCTTGCGACCAAAACCATTTGGTCATCATCAACAACGTCCGGCTTAATCATAATTCTGATTTCTCGACCTGCTTGAATAGCAAACGAGCGTTCAACACCCTCAAAAGAATTGGCGATTTCCTCAAGCTTTTCAAGACGTTTGATGTAGTTTTCGACATTTTCTCTTCTGGCACCCGGCCTTGCTGCCGAAATTGCGTCTGCTGCTTGAACCAAACAAGCAATAACAGTTTTCGCCTCTACATCGCCATGATGGGCATGAATTGCGTGAATTACAGCTTCGCTTTCTTTGCATTTCTTTGCCACTTCAACACCGAGCGCAATATGTGAGCCTTCATGCTCATGGTCAAGGGCTTTTCCTATATCATGCAAAAGACCTGCTCTGCGAGCCAAAGTAACATCTTCACCCAACTCTGCCGCCATAATTCCTGATAAATAGCAAACTTCCATTGAATGATTAAGCACATTTTGGCCATAACTCGTACGGTAATGTAACTTACCAAGTAATTTAACAAGTTCAGGGTTCATGCTGTGAACGCCTGCATCAAGCATGGCTTTTTCGCCTTCCAGCTTGATTGTGCGATCGACTTCTGCTCTGGCTTTCTCAACAGTTTCCTCAATTCTCGCCGGATGTATACGTCCGTCAACAATTAATTTCTCAAGAGATATACGGGCAACTTCACGACGAATTGGGTCAAAGCTTGAAAGGGTGATAGCTTCCGGTGTATCATCAATAATCAAGTCAACACCTGTTGCTGTTTCAAGAGCACGGATATTACGTCCCTCACGGCCAATTATACGGCCTTTCATTTCATCATTTGGCAATGCAACAACTGATACGGTAGCTTCCGATGAATGATCTGCTGCGCAACGCTGAATAGCCTGTGATATGAGTTCTCGTGCCGCTTTGTCAGAATCTTCTTTATATTGCTGTTCAAAATCAAGGATTTTAACAGCTTTTTCATGCTTAAGTTCACCTTCAAGGTTAGATAACAGATAATTTTTAGCTTGTTCAGTAGAAAATCCGGAAATACGTTCCAACATATCAAACTGACTTTTCTTTACCTGTTCAATTTCTTCTAATTTCTGGTCGATTTCTTTTGATCGATTATTAATTTTTTCTTCTTTAACTTCTAAATTTTCAGTTTTACGGTCAAGAGTTTCTTCCTTCTGCTGTATCCTGCGTTCCTGACGTTGCACTTCGTTGCGACGCTCACGCAGTTCCTTATCGGCCTCTGCTCTGGCACGATGAATTTCTTCTTTAGCTTCCAAAATTGACTCTTTTTTCTTAGATTCAGCTGTTTTCATAGCATCGCTTAAAATACGGCGAGCTTCATCATTTGCTGAACCGATTGCTGCTTCAGCTGTTTTGCGGCGATGTGCAATACCAGCTAAAAAGCTAACAACAGCTATAATAACCGCAATAATTGCTAGAACAACATAAAACATTGGATAACTGGGCACTATTCAATGCACCTCCTTATATAAAAACCGCTGTTTAAAACTAAAATTAGGCCGCGTGTTCGCCTTAGTGTCAAGTAATTTCTAAAAAAACGACCCGCCAAAGTCGCATACAATTAGCCATATTAAAAGCACTTTTTATATTTTATTACTATATTGTTGCTGTGTCAAGTACAAAGTGTATAATAGTGGCAAAAATCCGACAAAAATATGCAATATACTGTATAATTTGATATATAGCAAAATATTAGTGATTTTTTATTAAAACTTACTTTTATTATGTTTTTAGTGACAATTTCCAATATATTTAAATATTATGTACATAATAATTTATAATTATTTTGATATATTAGTCGAATAATAGCTTGAAAATAAATAGATTTTATATTATATTTATATAGTTAGTATTAAATAAGCATATATTACAGTTTGTCTTTCAACCTAAATGCTTTGGAGGATTTTTTTATGAAAAATTATAGTGAGTTAAACCGAAATGAATTATTGGCAGAATTTGAAAGCGTAAAAACAGAATATGGGCATTGGTGTTCCAAAGGTCTAAAGCTTGATATGTCGCGCGGAAAGCCCGGACCTGATCAGATGGATTTAAGTACTGAGCTTTTTGAGCTTGTTAATTTAGATTTAGGATATATGAATAAATCAGGGATCGATTGCCGTAATTATGGTGGGCTGGATGGACTTGTTGAGTTGAAACAGCTTTTTGCTGAAATCATGCAGGTTGCACCTGAACAGGTAATCGTTGGCGGAAACTCTTCTCTTAATATGATGTTTGATACCGTTGCACAAGCTATGACAAACGGCATGGGAGATAAACCATGGTTGCTTCAAGGCAAAATCAAATTTATCTGCCCGGTGCCCGGATATGACCGTCATTTTGCAATCTGTGAACATTTCGGAATTGAAATGATTCCGGTGCTTTATAAACAAGATGGCCCCGACATGGACATTATCGAGGAACTAATTAAAGACCCAACCGTTAAAGGTATGTGGTGTGTTCCAAAATACACTAATCCGGACGGAATAGTGTATAGCGATGAAATTATTAGAAGAATTGCTGCACTGCGGCCTGCCGCAAAAGATTTCAGAGTTTTCTGGGATAATGCCTACGCAGTACATTATCTTACCGAGAAGGAAGATCATATTCTTTCAATATATGATGAATGTGTTAAACAGGGAAATCCTGATTTAGTTATTGTTTTCGCATCAACATCAAAAATTACTTTCCCCGGTGCCGGTGTCGCAGCTGAAGCCGCAAGCCCGGCAAATGTTGCTTTAATTAAATCCCGCATGAGTTTTCAAACAATCGGTCCTGATAAACTTAACCAACTGCGTCATGCAAGAATGTTTACCGGTATTGACAAAATTCATGATCATATGAAACTTCACGCAAAAATTCTGCGTTCAAAGTTTGAAACAGTTTTGAAAGAACTGGACAACAGCTTGGCAGATTTGGGAATTGCCACATGGACAAAGCCGAACGGCGGTTATTTTATAAGTATGTATGTAACTCCCGGCTGTGCCAAAAGAGCGGTTGCGCTTTGCTTGGATGCCGGCTTAACACTCACACCGGCTGGCGCCACTTATCCTTATGGTAAAGATCCACAGGACAGCAATATCCGTATTGCTCCGACATATCCTTTGACCGATGAATTGGCAAATGCATCATCACTATTATGTACATCGGTTAAGTATGCTGTTCTTGAAAAACTAATAGAGCCTAAAAACTAACAATAAAAATTATTAACTAATTTTGATTGACTTGACAGCCAAAAAACTATATAATTGACAACATAATTGCGATGAGATGTAGTAAACACATCACCATCGTTATTTAAAAGGTGTTTTGCGCCTTTTATTAACTTCAATGGAGGTTTTGCCGATGAAACGTACTGGTAAACCAGTGTTTTTTATCGTTGCAATTCTGATTTTCGCTCTAACTTATACAGCGTTCTTCGGAATTTACAACTACTACGGCGATAATAAGCAAATCATTCTTAAAGGTGCTAACGACATACGTTGGGGTATTGATATCAGCGGCGGTGTCGAAGCAGTATATTCGCCGGATAAAGAGAGCACGGACATATCTAAAACAGACATGGATGCAGCAAAAGAAATCATTTCAACTAGGTTAGTTAATAACAACATAACAGACAGCGAAGTTTATACTGATTATGATAACCATCAGGTTATTGTGCGCTTCCCTTGGCAATCGGATGAAGCAGACTATGATCCAACTTCAGCCGTTAAAGAGCTTGGCGAAACCGCTATGCTGACATTTTGTGAAGGCAAAGAAAATCAGGATAAGATAATTCTTCAAGGTGCAGCTGATATTGATAGTGCAGCAGCAGGTGTTGATCCAGAGACCGGCGGATATATCGTTTCCTTGTCTCTTACACCGGCAGGAACATCAAAATTTGCTGATGCAACCGCTAGATTACAAAACCAGATAATTTCCATCTGGATGGATAATACTATGATATCTTACCCGACTGTTAATGCTGTAATCACTGATGGACAAGCAATGATAAACGGCATGGC
This sequence comes from Oscillospiraceae bacterium, assembly GCA_029004655.1. Taxonomy (GTDB): domain Bacteria; phylum Bacillota; class Clostridia; order Oscillospirales; family Acutalibacteraceae; genus STF2-152. The sequence goes on from JAQVYP010000107.1 coordinate 4,397, forward strand.
AGATGAAGTTGAAGCAACCAATCTTGCAAACAAAATCAATGCCGGTTCTCTGCCGTTTGCTTTAACGGTTGACGATTCAAAGCTGCAAGTTATATCTCCTACACTTGGCGAGCAAGCACTTAACGCTATGCTTATTGCAGGTATCATTGCTTTTGTATTTATTTGTTTATTAATGATTTTAAAATACAGACTATGCGGTGTGATTGCAGTTATCGCTCTGATCGGACAAATCGGTGGGATGATAGCTTGCGTTTCTGGATTCTTCCCGAGTTTTGCAAGTTTCACCTTAACCATTCCGGGTATTGCAGGTATCATTCTTTCAATTGGTATGGGCGTTGATGCCAACGTGCTTTCAGCAGAACGTATCAAAGAAGAATTTGAAAAAGGCAAAACCATTGATGGTTCAATTAATGCCGGATATGAAAGCAGCTGGAGTGCTATTTTGGATGGTAATGTAACTGTTATTATCGTTTCAGCAGTTCTTATGGGTGCTTTCGGAACTCCGGACAGTTTCTTCGGAAAAATTTTCTCGTTAGTTATGCCTTTCTTAAGCTCTTCGATTACAGGCTCGATTTATTCATTTGGTTATACACTCCTTCTTGGTGTTGTATTCAACTTTATCATGGGTGTTACAGCCTCCCGCTTGATGCTTAAGAGTATCTCCCGCTTAAAACCATTCCGCCGTCCTTGGCTTTATGGAGGTGCTAAAAAGAATGCATAAGACTAAAATTAAATTTGTTGAACATTTAAAGGCTTATCTTATCGGTTCTATTGTTTTCATTATTATCGGTGTAATAGCCGCCATTGCTTTTGGTGTTAAAATGGATATCAACTTTACCGGTGGCAGTCGTTTTTCCTACACCTATTCAGGTGAATTATCAACTGATGATGCCGCGGCAGCAATAAGTGATACACTCCAAAAATCGGTTGAGGTGTCACAAAGCGCAGATATTACAGGTGCCACATCAAAATTAATTGTTTTGTTAGCATCAAATGAAGCTTTAACAACAGAGCAACAGGCAAGTATCACAACTACTTTGGAAACAACTTTTCCGGATAACTCTATTGGATTCAGTGAATCTAATACCGTAAACCCAACTGTTGCAGGCGGCTTTTTTACTAAAGCAATTGTTGCAGTACTTTTGGCAAGTATTCTGGTTATTATTTATATAGGAATCAGATTCCGTAAAATCGGCGGTGTTTCTGCCGGTGCCATGGCTTTGGTTGCACTGGTTCATGATGTTTTAATTGCTTTCTTTGTTTGCGTTATCTTCCGCTTACAGTTGGATGCAAACTTTATCGCCGTTGTGCTTACACTTTTGGGATATTCTCTTAATGATACTGTTGTTATTTATGACCGTATTCGTGAAAACGAGCGTTTATATCCAAACATGTCAAAGCACGAACTTGTTAACGCAAGTATAAATCAAACCTTAGGTCGTACACTTATCACCGCTACTGCAGTGTTCTTCGCAATAGCAACCGTTGCTGTTGTATCCATAATATTTGGTATCACCTCACTTCTTAGCTTTGCAATTCCAATGTGTTTCGCAACTATTTCAGGATGCTATTCAACCGTGTGCATTGCCGGTCCACTTTGGGTTAAGTGGTGCGAATATTCTGAAAAGCATAAAAAGATAAAAGAATTTAGTAATAAGTCTAACAAGAAATCAAGCAAGTCTTATTACGCTGAAATGACTGCTAAGAAC
>JAQVYP010000108.1 GCA_029004655.1 Oscillospiraceae bacterium
CGAGGATTTTGTTTGTGAGACAAGGCGGAGGACGAAGGCGGGCTATCGCCCGCCGAGAACGACAACGCAGTCTCGCAAACAAAAGACCGCGAAGATTGGTTGATTTTTATTTGGAATTAGTATCATACTATTTCCAATTAAAAAACTATTTGGCCGATAGCGGCAAAGGGAGCAATTTATGTCAAAAAAGTTTGTTGAAATATTTACGGATGGCTCTTGTTCGGGAAATCCGGGGCCGGGAGGCTGGGGCGCTGTAATGCGATTTGGCAATACTGAAAAGGAACTTTCCGGCGGTGAACCAGAAACCACAAACAATCGTATGGAGCTTACTGCATGCATAAAGTCTTTGGAATCGTTAAAAGAACCTTGCGATGTGCGGCTCACCACCGATTCTCAATACATTGTTAACGGAATTAATAAAGGTTGGGCAAAATCGTGGCAAAAGAACGGTTGGCGAAAATCTGACAAAAAGCCGGCTTTGAATTCCGACCTATGGGAAGCTCTATTAAATGTAATTGAAAAACATAATGTCGAAATTTGTTGGATTAAAGGGCATGCGGGCCATGATGAAAATGAGCGTTGTGACCATTTAGCTGTATCAGAGACAAAAAAATTTGTATAAAATACAGAAAATTTGAAAATACTATTGTAAAGTACACTAAATCGGTATACAATAATATTACAAAATAAATCACATCAAATTAATAAATTGTTTAAGAGGTTTTTAATATGCAGAATAGTAATTTCATATACGCTGATAATGCGGCTACAACTAAATTAAGTCCTCAGGTTCTTGATAAAATGATGCCTTATCTTACCGAAGAATACGGCAATGCTTCCAGCCTGTACGATTTTGGTCAACAAGCCAGAACCGCAGTCGAAAATGCAAGAGAACAGGTTAGTGCTGCAATCGGAGCCACCGCTCGAGAAATTTATTTCACTTCTGGCGGCAGTGAAGCTGACAACTGGGCAATTCAAGGCGTTGCTCGTGCTATGAAAAAAAAAGGCAAAAACCATATCATCTCTTCTGCTTTTGAGCATCATGCCGTTCTTCATACTTTGGATTCCCTCAAAGCTGAAGGTTTTGAAATAACCCTTTTGCCGGTTCATGAAAACGGATTGGTCAGAATCCAAGAACTAAAAGCAGCAATCCGTCCAGAAACCGCACTTGTTACCATTATGTTTGCAAACAACGAAATAGGTACAATTCAGCCCATAGGCGAAATCGGCGCTATTTGCAAAGAAAACAAGATAATTTTTCACACCGATGCCGTACAAGCTGTTGGAAATGTTGCAATTGATGTTAATGCAATGAACATCGATCTTCTATCGATGTCCGCACACAAATTTCACGGACCCAAAGGCGTTGGCGCACTTTATATTCGCAAAGGTATTTCATTCCGCAACCTTATTGATGGAGGCTCTCAAGAACGTGGACGCCGTGCCGGAACCGAGAATACTCCCGGAATTGTCGGACTCGGAGAGGCAATCACTATTGCTGTCAGCACGATGGACAAGCGTGCGAAAAAGCTTTCTGCCATTCGCGATAAAATCATGGATGGTGCTTTAAAAATTGAGCGCTCCCGTGTTAACGGGGACAGAAATAGCCGTCTACCGGGCAACGTCAGCCTTTGCTTCGAAGGTGTTGAAGGTGAGAGCCTTCTGCTCATGCTCGATCTTAAGGGGATCTGCGCCTCATCCGGTTCGGCTTGCACCAGTGGTTCTCTTGATCCAAGCCACGTTTTATTGGCAATCGGACTGATTCATGAAATAGCGCACGGCTCACTTCGCTTAACATTTTCAGATGAAAACACTATGGAGGATGCCGATAAAATATTAGAGGCACTTCCGCCTATTATAGACAGACTCAGACTTATGTCTCCGTTATGGGAGAAAATTAAAAGAAAAGAAGGTAAAAAATAATGTATACGGAACAAGTTATGGAACATTTCACAAATCCAAGAAACATGGGAGAAATTCCGGATGCAGACGGTATCGGTGAAGTTGGTAATGCAAAATGTGGCGATATCATGAAAATGTATTTGAAAATTGAGAATGGTATTATAGTCGATTGCAAATTCAAAACATACGGCTGTGCGTCAGCGATTGCCACATCATCAATTGCAACTGAAATGGTAAAAGGTCATTCCATTGAAGAAGCAATGACACTTTCAAACAAGGCTGTTGTTGAAGCACTTGGCGGTTTGCCGGCGCACAAAATCCATTGTTCTGTCCTTGCCGAACAGGCAATAAAAGCCGCTCTTGCTGATTATTATAAAAAGCAAGGAATCGATCCGGAGCCCATTCTTGGGGTAACTTGCGAATGCGAAAGTTGCGAATCCTGCGGAAAGCACCACTAACATTTTGGTGCACAGATACTAATGTTTTAACAAGAAAATCGGCTTGTGTGTTATTTGGCAGTTCGTTAGAGCACCATATCATAGAGGAGGACTATAAATGGAATTTAATAGTGGAAGTTGGAATAATCAAATAGATGTAAGAGATTTTATATCTCGCAACTATACTCCTTATGACGGTGATGAATCGTTTCTAAGTGAGCCCACAGGGCGCACTCTTGCCCTTTGGGATGAAGTTCGAGATTACATGGACAAAGAGCGTGATCGCGGTGGCGTATATGATATCGACACGCACACAATTTCTACCATTACTTCTCACAATCCGGGATATATTGACAAGGATATTGAGCAAATTGTTGGACTTCAAACAGACGAGCCTTTAAAGCGTGCAATAATGCCGTTTGGTGGAATTAGAATGGTTCACACTTCTCTTGATGCATATGGTCGTGAGCGTGATGAAAACGTTGAAAATGTTTTTAAATATCGCAAAACGCACAACGACGGTGTTTTTGATGCTTACACTCCCGAAATGAGAAAAGCCCGCAAATCCCACATTATTACAGGGTTGCCGGATGCCTACGGTCGTGGTCGTGTCATTGGTGACTATCGCCGCGTTGCTCTTTATGGGGTGGATTACCTTATAGATTTAAAAGTTGATGCCAAAAATAATTACAAGTTTGAAGTATTGGACGGAAATGAAATCCGTATACTTGAAGAACTTGCGGAACAGATTCGTGCATTAAAAGAACTCAAAGAAATGGCCGCCTCCTATGGATGCGACATCGGTCACCCTGCAGCCGATACAAAAGAAGCAGTTCAGTGGCTATATTTTGGATATCTTGCTGCTGTTAAGGAGCAAAACGGTGCTGCCATGTCGCTAGGCCGCACCTCTACATTCCTTGATATTTATGCTGAGCGTGATCTTGCAGAAGGACGCTTCACTGAAGCGCAGATTCAGGAAATTGTCGACCATTTTATCATGAAACTAAGAATGGTTCGTTTCCTTCGAACACCTGCATATGACGAATTGTTCTCCGGCGACCCAACCTGGGTAACAGAATGTATCGGTGGTATTTCCACAGATGGAAGACACATGGTCACAAAAATGAGCTATCGCTATTTGCATACGCTTAATAATTTAGGATCAGCGCCTGAACCTAACCTCACAGTATTATGGAGTCCCAGACTGCCGGAAGCCTTTAAGAAATATTGCACCAAAACATCTATCAAGACTTCATCTATACAATATGAAAACGACGAGCTTATGCGCCAGAAGCACGGGGACGATTATGGAATCGCCTGCTGCGTTTCGGCGACGAGAATCGGCAAACAAATGCAATTTTTTGGTGCTCGTACAAATTTGGCAAAGGCTTTGTTGTATGCTATAAATGGCGGACGTGACGAAATTTCAGGTGAACAGGTTGCTCCGGAATTATTGGCATGTCGCGGCAATTTGCTTGATTATGATGATGTTGTTAAAAAGTTCGATTATGTCTGTGAATGGCTCTCTCAACTATATATTAATACACTGAACATAATTCACTATATGCATGATAAATATTCCTACGAGAAAATTCAAATGGCTCTGCATGACGAAGATGTGTTCAGAACATTTGCATGCGGTATCGCCGGATTATCCGTTGTGGTAGACAGCCTTTCTGCCATCAAATATGCAAAAGTCAAACCAATTCGAGACAGCAGGAATATTGTTGTTGATTTTGAAATAGATGGTGACTATCCGAAATTCGGAAATAATGATCCACGCGTTGATGAAATCGCCGTTTCAGTTGTCAAAATGTTCATGAAAAAGCTTGAATGCCACCACACCTATAGAGGAAGCAAAGCTACTCTTTCAATTTTGACCATTACATCAAATGTAGTTTATGGTAAAAATACCGGTTCAACTCCTGATGGAAGAAAGGGCGGCGAACCTTTCGCACCCGGTGCAAACCCTATGCACGGACGCGACTCAAGTGGATGCGTTGCATCAATGATGTCGGTTGCCAAATTGCCTTACGATTACAGTGAAGACGGAATATCCTATACATTTTCGATTGTTCCTGATGCACTTGGTCGTACTAAAGACGACAAGGCGCAAAATCTCGTTCAACTTTTGGACAGCTACTTTACCGAAGGCGGACATCACATCAATGTTAACGTGATTCGCAAAGAAGTTCTCCTTGATGCAATGGATCATCCTGAACTTTATCCTCAGCTTACAATTCGTGTTTCCGGTTATGCCGTCAACTTTGTGAAGCTTTCCCGCGAGCAACAGCTTGATGTTATAAACCGCACGTTCCATACAAGATTTTAATGAAAACCGTTTTGGGCGGAGTAATCCGCCCCAATTTTATACTATTTCCAATTAAAAAGCACCCAAAGATTTGCGAGGTTTTTAATTGGAATTAGTATTAATATCAGAGGTGAGCAAAAATGCCAAATAATACTGTGGGTTATGTTCATTCAATCGAAACATTTGGTGCACTGGACGGACCCGGAATCAGATACATTTTATTTTTGCAAGGTTGCCCACTTAAATGCCTTTATTGCCACAATCCTGATGCACTTGAAACTAATTCCGGCACAATAAAAAGCGTCGACGAGGTTTTAAATGATGTCGTAAGGTATAAATCATTTTTGAGCGGTGGCGGAATAACACTTTCCGGTGGAGAGCCGTTACTGCAAAGTGATTTTTGCGAGGAGCTTATTGACAAAGCTCATGTTTTAGGCTTCCATGTTGCTATCGACACATCGGGTGGAATGCCTCTGTCCGTTTGCAAAAATGTGATTGAAAAAGCCGACTTGTTGCTTTTGGATATCAAGGCAATTGACGCTGAACTTTGCCGCAAAATCAGCGGGCAAGACAATTCAAATGCTTTGAAAATATTAAATCTTAGAGAACAACTTAAAAAGCCTGTTTGGATTCGTCACGTCGTTGTGCCGGGGCTTACATTGGATAAAAATCACCTGACCGCGCTTGCCGATTATCTTATGCCTTTCAAATGTGTCGAGCGAATTGACTTGTTGCCATTCCACAAGCTGGGTGAATATAAATGGGAAAACATGAAGCGAAAATATGAGCTTTGGGATACACCTACCCCAACAAATGAAGAAATGAAAGAGGCAATAAAAATTTTTCTTGACCGCCGGCTTCCGGCGAATTAATACCGCTCTACTCTTTAATGCAAGAATCGTATAAAATATAGAATAGCCCTTCGGTCATTACACTGTTTTAAGTGTTTGACAGGTCAGTCGCAAAATCCTGACCGGGACTGTGTGAATCACTGTCTGATAAATAAAACTACGGAGGAAATATTATGAACACAAAAAACACAACCAGAAATCTGGTTCGTGCGGCTTTGATTGCGGCGATTTATGCTGCGCTCACCTATGCTGCCGCAGGACTTGGAATTGCCTATGGACCTATTCAATTCAGGCTTTCCGAAGCCTTAACAATTCTAGCCGTATTCACCCCCGCCGCGATACCCGGACTGACAATTGGCTGCTTTTTAGGCAACCTCGGAAGCCCTTATGGCATTATTGATATTCTGTGTGGTACGGCAGCAACCTTCATTGCGTCTGTTGCTACATATTATATTGCAAAAAAAGCACATAAACTTGTGCCCATACTGGCTCCGCTTCCGCCTGTTATTGCGAACGCCGTAATTATTGGATTGGAAATCACTCTTTTCCTTCC
>JAQVYP010000109.1 GCA_029004655.1 Oscillospiraceae bacterium
GATACCTATATTGAAAAAGATTCGGCAATAAACGATGAAATTGATAAATTCCGTCACTCTGCAACATGTTCGCTGTCAGAGCGAAGGGATGTTATAATTGTTGCCAGCGTTTCGTGTATATATAGCTTGGGAAATCCAATTGATTATCGCAGCATGGTGATTTCACTGCGCCCCGGAATGGAAAAAAATCGTGACGAATTACTTCACAAGCTTATAGACCTTCAGTATGAAAGAAATGATATCAACTTTGTTAGAAATAAGTTTCGTGTCCGTGGTGATGTGGTGGAAATTTTTCCTGCCTATTCCATGGATACTGCAGTACGTGTGGAATTTTTCGGCGATGAGATTGAAAGAATTAGTGAGATAAATACTTTAACCGGCGAGGTGAAAACGGCTCTCGGCCATATTGCGATTTATCCTGCCTCACATTACATTGTCCCCGAAGACAAAAAGGAAGAGGCTTTGGCAGATCTACTGCAGGAAATGGAAGAACAAGTAGAGTATTTCAAATCAAACAATAAATTTATTGAGGCTCAACGGATAAGGCAACGCACCGAATATGATGTTGAAATGCTGCGTGAAATCGGCACCTGCAAGGGTGTTGAGAATTATTCGAGGGTTATGTCACGAAGACCTTCGGGCAGTACGCCGTCAACCTTACTCGATTATTTTCCGGATGATTTTCTGCTATTTGTGGATGAGTCACATGTATCTCTGCCGCAGGTAAGGGGAATGTTTGGTGGAGATCGTTCAAGAAAAGAAAACCTTGTTAATTACGGATTTAGACTGCCCTCATCTTTTGATAACAGACCGCTTAGATTTGAGGAATTTTACCGCCATATAAATCAAGCAATATATGTTTCGGCAACTCCCAATCAATTTGAAAAAGAGAAATCAACTCAAATTGTTGAACAGGTTATTCGCCCAACGGGACTTTTAGATCCTGAGATTTTTGTCAAACCTACCGAGGGACAAATTGACGATATAGTTTCCGAGATTAATTTAAGAACAGAACTCAATGAAAGAGTTTTGATAACTACTCTGACCAGAAAAATGGCAGAGGACTTGTCCGACTATTTAGAAAATGCCGGAATTAAGGTCAGATATTTGCACTTTGACGTTGAAACAATTGAACGCATGGAAATAATACGTGATTTAAGGCTGGGCAAATTTGATGTTTTGGTTGGAATTAACCTGCTCAGAGAAGGACTTGATTTACCGGAGGTCTCGCTCGTTGCAATTCTTGATGCCGATAAGGAAGGATTTTTGAGAAGCGAAACCTCGTTGATACAAACAATTGGACGAGCCGCCCGAAATGCAGAAGGAAAGGTTATAATGTATGCGGACAAAGTTACACCGTCTATGGAAAGAGCAATATTTGAAACAAATCGCCGTAGAGCGATTCAAATCGAATATAACAGGCAAAATAATATTACACCTCAAACTATAATAAAAGATGTCAGGGATATTATCGAAATAAGCCCTAAGAATAAAAATAAAGATAATAAATATATCACACACATGGATAAAGCAGAGCGAGATCGACAAATTAAACACCTTACAGATGAAATGAAACAGGCGGCAAAGATGTTGGAATTCGAGCATGCGGCATATCTAAGAGATAGAATTGAAAAACTCAAGAACGGCATGTAGGGGCGGATTCCATATCCGCCCAAAATCAGGGTATTCGGGCGGATATGGAATCCGCCCTGCGTTGTGTGTGCAAGTTGAAATCAACGTTTTATCATAGCTAAAAGGCGGCAAGCAGGGAGGAAAATACATTTGGATACAATAAGTAAATATTGCGTTATCGCGGCAATTTGTGCTGCGACAGTAAGTATAGGATTGATGATTTTTATTTTGATTCAAAGAGCAATATATAAAGATCAACTTGAAGGTGTAAATACCAAACGAGAAACATTGTCCGATGAAATGTTTGACTGGAAAATGGATGAATTTGAAAGAAGCTTTACCGTTAAGTTTACTGTTCCCACAATAATGGTAGTTGTATTATGTATACTAGTGGTTTCATTCTCGATTATGTCGGTTGTTTTTAAAATCCAGCTTTAAGTAAAAACGGAGGAATTGGTTTTGTCAATAGATAAGTTAGTAATAAAAGGTGCGAGAGAACACAATTTAAAAGGTATTAATATTGAAATACCACGGGACAAGCTGATAGTATTTACGGGGCTTTCCGGCTCCGGCAAATCATCACTTGCCTTCGATACGATATACGCTGAGGGACAAAGGCGCTATGTGGAGTCCCTTTCTTCGTATGCCCGTCAATTTCTCGGACAAATGGAAAAGCCGGATGTTGACAGCATAGATGGATTGTCACCTGCTATATCAATTGACCAGAAAACTACATCTAAAAATCCACGCTCTACAGTTGGAACGGTTACCGAGATATATGATTACCTTCGACTTTTATATGCTCGAATCGGTGTGCCTCATTGTCCGATTTGCGGCAGAGAAATTGTGCACCAGACAACAGATCAAATTGTCCAAAAAATAATGTCATTGGAAATCGGCACTAAGGTACAGCTATTGGCTCCGATTGTAAGAGGCCGAAAAGGTGAGCATCAAAAGGAATTGGATAATGCGAGAAAATCCGGATATGTGCGTGTTCGGGTTGACGGCATTTTGTACGATTTGTCAGAAACCATTGAGATTGAAAAGAACAAAAAGCATAACATTGAAGTTGTGGTTGACAGATTGGTTATTCGCGATGATATGCGCAGTCGCTTGACTGATAGTGTGGAAACAACCTCAAAATTGTCGGAAGGTCTGATTATGACAGATATTGTCGGCGGCGAGGAAATGTTGTTTTCCGAAAGCTACGCCTGCCCCGATCATGGATTCAGTATGCCCGACTTGGAACCCAGTATGTTTTCATTTAACAGTCCGTTTGGTGCTTGCCAAACCTGTACAGGCCTTGGAGTATTTATGAAAGTAATACCCGAATTTGTCGTGCCGGATACAAAAAAATCGCTTAATCAAGGTGCAGTTAAGGCAGGTGGTTGGGGGATTACCGGATGGAGCAAAAGGGAACAGCAATCTACAATCGCAGTGATGTATTATGAGGGAATCGCAAAGGAATATGGGTTCACTATGGACACCCCTTTTAAAGATATACCACCTCAAGGGCAAGAAGTATTGTTCTATGGTTCAAAAGGTAAGAAGCTGGAGTTTGTCAGAAATTCCGAATGGGGCGGCGGAACCTATTCCGCAGCCTTTGAGGGCATTATAAATAATCTTGAACGTCGTTACAAGGAAACCAGCAGCGATTATTCTCGAGCTGATATTGAAACGATGATGAGTGAGCGCAATTGCCCTGATTGTCACGGTGCAAGGCTTAAACCGGAAATACTTTCGGTAACTGTGGGTGGAATAAATATTAAGCGGCTTTGCGATTTATCGGTGGTTGACTGCTTAGAATTTTTTGATAATTTAAATTTAACTGCAAGAGAGCAAAAAATTGCAAAACTGATAATAAAAGAAATAAGAGAAAGACTTACATTTCTAAAAAGTGTCGGACTTGATTACTTGTCGCTGTCACGTTCTTCCGGAACTCTTTCAGGAGGAGAAAGTCAGAGAATCAGACTTGCCACTCAAATCGGTTCATCATTGATGGGCGTTTTATATGTTTTGGACGAGCCAAGTATTGGTCTGCATCAGCGTGATAATCAACGTCTGCTTGATACTCTTTGCCATTTGCGTGATATTGGAAATACGCTGATAGTTGTCGAGCATGATGAAGACACAATCAGAGCGGCAGATTATATTGTCGATATTGGACCGGGAGCCGGAGTACACGGCGGTAATGTTGTTTGCAGCGGCTCGCTAAAGGATATTGAGAATTGCAAGGATTCAATTACGGGAGACTATTTAACCGGTCGCCGCAAGATTCCCGTGCCCGAAAAGCGCCGTGAAGGTAACGGGAAATATTTGGTGATTAAAAATGCGTCTGAAAATAATTTAAAAAACATTAATGTAAAAATTCCTCTGGGAGAGCTTGTTCTTATCACAGGAGTTTCGGGGTCAGGCAAATCCACTTTAATTAATGATATTTTATATCAAAGGTTGGCAACAGAGCTTAATGGTGCAAGAAGATTTTCAAGTAATCATGAAACAGTAGAAGGCATTGAAAATCTGGATAAGGTTATAGAGATTAACCAGGCTCCAATAGGCAGAACGCCGCGCTCCAACCCGGCAACATATACTGGTGTGTTTAATGATATCAGAGACCTTTATGCCAGCACAAAAGACGCTAAAATGCGTGGATACTCCAGCGGGAGATTTTCTTTTAATGTTAAAGGTGGACGTTGTGAAGCCTGTCAGGGCGATGGAATAGTAAAAATAGCAATGCACTTTTTGCCCGATATTTATGTTCCGTGCGAGGTATGCAAGGGTAGCCGATATAACCACGAAACATTGGAAATTAAGTATAAAGGCAAAAGTATTTATGATATACTTGAAATGACGGTTGAAGAGGGTACTGCGTTCTTTGAAAACTTGCCGAAAATAAATCGCAAGCTAAAAACACTGCTTGAAGTGGGACTAGGCTATATAAAAATCGGTCAAGCGGCAACTACTCTTTCGGGTGGCGAGGCACAACGCGTTAAGCTTGCAACAGAATTATCCAAAAGGGCAACAGGACGCACGATTTATATTCTTGATGAGCCTACTACAGGTTTGCACACAGCAGATGTTCACAAGCTGATAGAGGTTTTACAACGCATTGTTGAAGCAGGAAATTCGGTTGTGATTATTGAGCATAACCTTGATGTAATTAAAACTGCTGACCATATTATCGATTTAGGACCGGAGGGCGGTGACCGTGGAGGTAAAATAGTGTGTGAAGGAACTCCGGAAAAAATCGCTAAATGCAAAAAGTCTTATACCGGACAATATCTTGTACCGTTGTTAAAATAGCATAAAATTAGATGCATTATATAATAATGTTAACATATTATTAATGTATTTTTGCAAATGGTGGTGTACTATAATATTAAAAACGGTGGAGGAAATATTGTGTTTGGCTACATTCGTGCATATAAACCGGATATGCGATTTCGTGAATATGAAACCTATAAAGCAGTTTATTGCACCTTGTGTCGCGCTTTGGGGCGTCAGTATAGTCCACTTGCACGCCTAACACTAAGCTACGATTTCACATTTTTGGCTTTGCTCCATATGTCATTGAATGATGACATAATTGGATATGAGCAAAAAAGATGTGTGGCAAATCCATTTAAAAAATGCACTTTTTGCAAGAATAATATTTTGGAAATTGATTATGCTGCTGCTGTTGCGTTGGTTCTTGGGGAATATAAGATTAGGGACAATATTGCCGACAGTGGATTTTTTAAATCAATTGTTTATTCGCTAATTCATCCGTTCTTTAAAAGCTGGCGAAAAAAAGCCGTGAAAAGATTTCCGCAACTGGCGCAAGTTGTTGACAATTATGAGGCAAGTCAATCGGCGATTGAAAAAGGTGACACTTCCAGCATCGACCGTGCCGCAGAACCAACAGCCACTGCTCTTAAACAAATATTTTCAATGCTGAGTGATGACAAAGGCAAAAAACTTGCATTGGAACAGATGGGTTTTTGTCTGGGCAAGTGGATATATTTAATGGATGTCGGTGCAGATTTGGAAAAGGATATTAAAGCCGATGGATACAATCCTTTAAAATACACTTTTGAGGGTAACGCCACTCCTATTCAATATGCTGAGGATAAACTTTCACCTACACTTAATGTTTGCATGGTGGAATGCTCAAAGGCTTTTGAATTGCTGGATTTAAAAAAATATAAACCAATTCTTGAAAACATAATATACATGGGGCTTGAAACCTGCCAAAAGCAGATCTTTAGTAAGGAGAAAATCAAATGAAAGATCCATATGAGGTATTAGGAATAAACAAGAATGCTACTGACGACGAAGTTAAAACTGCTTATAGAGAACTTGCCAGAAAGTATCATCCAGACAACTACGCTAATAAT
>JAQVYP010000110.1 GCA_029004655.1 Oscillospiraceae bacterium
CAAAAGCGCAAGTAACCATTAAAATCGCAACTAATGTGAGTGCCGATCTAACAATTTTTGTTTTCATTATCTATCCTCCCTACTGCTTTGTATATAAACAGTATTTCCTAATAGATAATAAAAATCCAAATTAATCATTGGAAATAATTGCATTGAATTCTGATTCGTCAATGATTTTCACACCCAAAGTTTGCGCTTTGGTAAGCTTGCTTCCTGCATCCTCTCCCGCCAAAACGAATGATGTTTTTTTGGAAACACTTGATGAAACTTTTCCGCCAAGCGATTCTATAATTTCCGATGCTTCATCTCTGGTTAATGTAGGCAAAGTTCCCGTTAGAACAAAGGTAAAGCCCGCAAACCTTGAACCCGTTACAGCGCTGTTACTCTTTGTATTTACACCCAGTTCCTTAAACTCGTTAATCAAACTAACAGTTTGAGGCAAAGAGAAAAATTCTGCCGCACTTTTTGCCATGACATTTCCAAAACCGTCAATAGCGTAAATATCCTCTTCCGTTGCCGTTAAAACCATATCGATATCTTGGAATCTCTGTGCCAACAGTTTTGCGGCCTTTTGACCGATGTGGTGAATTCCAAGTGCAAAAATCAACCTGTACAAATCGTTTGACTTTGATTTTTCAATTGCGTTTACTATATTATTAGCCGATTTATCCTTTATTCCGTCAAGCTTTAATAAGCAATCAGTAGTGACTCTGTATAGGTCGGTTGATGTTTTAATTAACCCGTTTTGCAGCAACTGTTCGATAACCGCAGGGCCCAACCCTTCTATATCCATGGCATCTCTTGAAACGAAATGAATCATGTGGCGAAGCAGTTGCGCCGGGCAATCTGTATTTGTGCACCTTACAACTGACTCGTCTTCATCTCTATACACTTTTGCGCCACAGGATGGACAGGTATCGGGCAGTTTAAATGCACCGCTGTTAGCACCTTTAATAGCTAGCAAAACAACCTCTGGGATAATTTCACCCGCTTTGCGAACTATTATGGTATCTCCAATGTTAACCTGCTTTTGCTCCATAAAATCCTCGTTGTGCAAAACAGCTCGGCTGACAGTCGTTCCGGCAAGCTCAATCGGGTCAAAAATTGCCGTTGGAGTAAGTGCGCCAGTTCTGCCGACATTTACTTCTATATCGCGCAAAACTGTTTGCTTTTCTTCGGGCGGGTATTTATATGCAATTGCCCATTTGGGGAATTTTGACGTGCTTCCCAAAGTCTTGCGCAGCGTGATATCGTCAACCTTAACTACCGCACCATCAATATCAAATTCAAAAAGTCCTCGTTGATTACCAATGCGCTCAATCTCACTGACAACTTCATCAATACTGTCACATGACTTATAAAACGGCAAAACTGAAAATCCGATTGCTTTTAAAAAGTCCAACGATTCAATATGACTTTTAAATCCACGCTCCGGGCATTTTTGGACATTAAAAACAAAGATATCCAATTTTCTGTCAGCGGTAACGGAAGAATCCTTTTGCCTTAGCGATCCGGCGGCGGCGTTTCTGGGATTTTTAAAAGGTTTTTCCTCCATTATTTCCTGTCTTTCAACAAGCCTATTAAAGCTTTCGTGAGACATATATACTTCGCCTCTAACCTCAATGTTGCCATTAAAACCTTTCAGCACCTTGGGGATAGATTTAATTGTCCAAATATTAGCAGTAACATTTTCGCCAACGTCACCGTCGCCACGAGTTGAGCCACGAACCAATCGGCCATTTTCATACTCCAGTGACACCGACAATCCGTCAATTTTAGGTTCAACCGAATATTTAAAATTATCAAAAGCAGATTTTATCTTTGAATCAAATGAATACAGTTCATCTAAGTTAAAAACATCCTGAAGACTTTCCATTCTAACCTCGTGAATTACTGGCGAAAACTGATCATCCGCCATGCCACCCACCTTTTGCGTAGGCGAATCCTCAGTTAAAAACTCCGGATATTGTGCCTCAAGATTTTTCAGTTCTTGCAGCATCATATCGTATTCATAATCCGTTATTTCGGGATTATCATGATTATAATATCTGTCACTGTGATATATAATTTGACTTTTAAGTTGTTCTATTTTTTCTTTTGCTTCCTGAGGTTTCATAATGTCCTCCATTATTGCTCTTCAGCTCCATAATCAAAAAGTTCACCGGCTATATTACTGTTTGGATATTCAATAACATTTGTATACGCATTAGGAACTGTGCCCACGATAACCGTTTCAGCTAAAATAAAGCTAGTGTGAACGACTGTCGAGCTGCGATACCATGGCATAACCAAATACACATTTGTATCAACCGATAATTTTATCTGATGAAGTGTTTGATTTATCCCAGCAGAGGAAAATGAGCTTACAATATCAGAAAAAACCGCCGATCCCATTTGCATTTTTATAGTTATTTTCGGTCCCCTACCAATTAAATATTCACTACCCATAACAGTTCCAAAAGGAACACTGATTACAACATCCTGTTTTTCAGATATTATTTGCTGAACCTTGCTTATTATATTAGTCTTAACCAAATTTACCTTTACAGTATCAATTTCAACCGAGCTTACTATATTATCGGAATTCCGAGATATAGTACAAATTCCGTTATATTTTAGACCTTCTTCATCAAGTAAATTATAAACCGTTTCATTAATTACAGTATTAACAACTATGTTGGCTTTGTTTATGGAAAAATCCGTAAGTATCGGTCTTAATTTGCTATCTGTAAAAATCAAGGCTATTATGCAAATCATTAAAATTAAAATCAGCATTAACTTGATTTTTTTTAATTTACTGCTGCTGTGAGTTTTTATCCTTTTCAAATCACACCCCCTCTTTCATACTTCCATAATACGCAAAGTACGAAAGAGGGGTGCAAAATATTAAGAATATTAATTTTTACCGCAGAAAACGCTATTTAATTGCAGCTTTTAGCATTTCCACAACATTTACAATTCCAATGTTACTGTTTATACATACATCGTAAGAAGCCATATCTCCCCACTTGTTATCAGCGTAATAATTATGATACGAGGCACGGCGTTTATCATACTTTTTGATCTTTTCAAGAGCTTTGTCTTCTGACAAATTCTCGCGCTCCATAATACGGCGAACGCGAAGATTCATGTCTCCATAAATAAAGACATTCAAAACATCATTACGCTCACGCAATATATAATCCGCACAACGGCCGACAATAACACACGGTCCTTGATTTGCTTTGTCTTTAATAATATCTGCTTGTGCAAAGAAAATTCTATCACTGATAGGTATTTGTGGCGCAACGCCTGCAGGGCTAAAAGGATAAGCACTTAAAGATAAAGAATATAGCAAACTGTTAGTTGGTTTTTCTTCAAAATCTTCAAATAAATCTTTGCTGATTCCGCTTTCCTGTGCTGCAAGATCGATTATTTCTTTATCATAAAAAGGAATGCCCAGCGCCATGGACAGCCGGTTTCCGACTTCCCAGCCACCACTACCGAACTGACGACCGATTGTAATAATTTTATCCATATATTACTCCTTTCCTCCGTGCCAAGCAAAATTTTATTTTTACATTTATCATCTTGCACGATAGAAGATAAATGATTTTGCGCCTAAAAATATTGC
Organism: Oscillospiraceae bacterium; assembly: GCA_029004655.1. GTDB lineage: Bacteria > Bacillota > Clostridia > Oscillospirales > Acutalibacteraceae > STF2-152. Next base: position 3,614 of record JAQVYP010000110.1, read on the forward strand.
ATATCATAATCATATTTATTAGTCTATATTATTTTTTCTGTCTGTATTATACCATTAATTCGAAGAATGAATGGTATAATATTCACAGCTTTTGCGGTTGTCACGAACGTGACGAGCAAAGGTGCTTGAAATATTATAATAATCACATTAGTGTGATTATTATACCATACAATTCTAGGTGCTACAATATATTTTATTAAAGGGTTCTACTCCAATTATCGTAACGAAAACGATGATTTTAGGAGTAGAGCCTATTAAATGGGCAAATAAGTGATTATCATTTTATGTACAGATTGGTGTTTGGAAAAATCATCAGTTTGTATTAATATATCTCAATTTTTTCCTTTTAAAAGCATTTGTTATAATAAAATCTATTGATTTTTTTTCATTACGGTGATAGAATAATTAAGCAGCATTTATACTTGCGCCAATAGCTCAGATGGATAGAGCGAATGCCTCCGACGCATTAGGCCGCCGGTTCGACTCCGGCTTGGCGTACCAGCGAATTTTTTGCAGCCATAAAAAATGCCATCAATTTATCTTTTATTTACTATTTGCGGGTGTAACTCAATGGCAGAGTTCCAGCTTCCCAAGCTGGCTACGTGGGTTCGATTCCCATCACCCGCTCCATCACTTTAGCAAAATTATTTGAAAGCAATGCAAATCCATGCTTTTTATATCAAGAATAATATAATAAATTGATATTCAAATCAAATTACCATCGATATAACAAGCTTATCAAGCTTGTCTAAAGTTTTGGGTGCTACCGATTTTACTCGGTAACACCTTTTTTTATACATTTATTTCAACTTTTAATTCGCCGATGTCATTGCTTTCTAAAATTGGCTTAACATCGTTTTCAATAAAGTCTTCAACCTGCTTGTCACTGCATCCGATGAAGTTCTCAGGCTTCAAAATATCCAAAATTTCTGCTTTGGTCATTCCAAACAATTTATCTGCTGCAATTCGGTCAACCAAGTCGTTTTCCAGTCCCTCCTCCTTAACAACCTTCGCGGCTGCCATCGAGTGAATGCGGATAGATTCATGCAATTCCTGTCGGTCGCCGCCACGCTTTACCGCCTGCATCATAATATTTTCAGTTGCCATAAACGGCAATTCTTTAAGTAATCTTTGCTCAATAACCTTTGGATATACAACAATTCCATCAACAACATTGATATATAAATTCAATATTGCATCCACTGCCAAAAACGCCTCTGGCACACTAATGCGCTTGTTTGCGGAATCGTCGAGTGTTCTCTCGAACCATTGTGTTCCAGCGGTTATAGCCGGATTAAGGGCATCAACAAAAACATATCTTGCAAGCGAAGAAATACGCTCGCTTCTCATTGGATTGCGCTTGTATGCCATAGCCGAAGAGCCGATCTGATTCTTTTCAAACGGTTCTTCAACCTCTTTTAGATGCTGAAGCAAACGCAAATCATTTGAGAATTTCATGGCACTTTGTGCAATGCCCGAAAGAGTGTTCAGCACAAAGCTGTCAACCTTTCGTGAATATGTCTGCCCCGAAACAGGCTGAAATTTTTCATATCCCATTTTTTCGGCAATCTTTTTATCCAGTGAACGAACCTTTTCATTATCACCGTCAAACAGTTCCAAAAAGCTTGCTTGTGTGCCTGTCGTTCCTTTGCAGCCAAGCAGAGACATTTTAGAAATTCTGTAATCCAATTCCTCATAGTCAAGCACCAAATCATACAACCACAACGAAGCACGTTTGCCGACTGTCGTTGGTTGTGCCGGCTGAAAATGAGTGAAAGCTAATGTTGGCAATGATTTATATTTATCGGCAAACTTTGAAAGCTCATCAATTAAAGCGACTAACTTTTTCTTTATTAATTTTAAACCCTCGGTCATAATAATAATGTCAGTATTATCACCTACATAGCAGGATGTTGCACCAAGATGAATTATACCTTTGGCAGACGGACACTTTGTTCCGAATTCATAGACATGAGCCATAACATCGTGACGGACTAGCTTTTCTCTATCAGCCGCAACATCATAATCAATATCGTTCACATGGGCACGCATTTCCTCTATTTGTTCTGTCGTTATTGGTAACCCTAACTCGTGCTCTGACTCGGCAAGTGCCACCCACAACTTACGCCAGGTTGAAAACTTCATGTCAGGTGAAAAAATATATTGCATTTCCTTGCTGGCATATCTTGAGCAAAGTGGGCTTTGGTATGTATTATTGTCCATCTTTATTACATCCTTTCGGGAATTATATAACAAAATTTATTTTAACATATAATTCTATATTGTTCAAATATATTATTGACTTAATTTTCTTATATTGTATACTTAAACTATAAATTATTTAAGGGACGGTAGTATTATGTCAGTTTTAATCACAGGCGGAGCAGG
>JAQVYP010000111.1 GCA_029004655.1 Oscillospiraceae bacterium
TATATCATAATTAATTCCTTCAATTATATTATACCATTCCCTTATTGTAAACAAATTTAATTCAAGTTATCATTGTTTACAATTATTTCTTTATTTTTTACTGTTTTATGTTATAATGATAATATTGTATGTTTGATACTAATTCCAACTAAAAATCGCTCAATCTAAGATACCTTTTGATTGCGAAACTGCGTTGTAGTGCCTTGCGGGCCATAACTCACTTTCTTTCTCCGCCTTGACTCACAAACAAAATCCTCGCAAATCATTGGGCGCTTTTTAGTTGAAAATAGTATAAACTAGCTAAATCGTTTAGATACTTTTTTATATATGAAAAGGAGATCTTCCCTATGGGGCTTTTGAAAAAACTATTTGGTAATTACAGCGAAAAAGAAATAAAGCGCATTTTGCCTCTCCAGCAGTCAGTTATGGATCTGGAGGAAAAATATAAAGCCATGAGCGATGATCAGCTTCGTTCGATGACAGATGAGCTAAAAGAACAGCTGGAAAACGGCGCATCGCTTGATTCACTGTTGCCTGATGCTTTTGCAGTCTGCCGTGAAGCCAGCTGGCGTGTGCTTTCAATGCGTCACTTCCCGGTTCAAATTTTGGGCGGTATTATTTTGCATCAAGGCAGAATCAGCGAAATGAAAACCGGTGAAGGCAAAACCTTGGTGGCAACCCTTCCCGCATATCTCAACGCACTAACCGGCAAGGGCGTTCACATCGTCACAGTTAATGACTATTTAGCGCGTCGTGACAGCGAGTGGATGGGCAAGGTTTATAACTTTTTAGGAATGACAGTTGGTCTAGTTGTTCCGGGCATGACCAACGAAGATAAAAAGTTTGCTTATTCTGCTGATATTACCTATTGCACAAATAATGAGCTTGGATTTGATTATCTGCGTGATAACATGGTCACTTATAAGGAAAACAAAGTCCAGCGTGGTCACAATTTTGCAATAGTTGATGAGGTCGACTCTATCTTAATTGATGAAGCCAGAACTCCTCTTATTATTTCCGGTAAAGGTGATAAATCAACAGATCTTTATGATCGAGCAAATAAGTTTGCAAAGAGCCTTAAGGTTGTAATAGTTCGTGAAGTAGACAATAAGCAAACCGATGAACAATTGCAATTCGACGGTGATTATGTTGTTGATGAAAAAGCCAAAACCTGTACTTTAACTCCAGAAGGCGTGGCCAAAGCAGAGGCATATTTTTCTATCAGCAACCTTAATGACGCAGAAAATATGACCATTGCCCATCATGTAAATCAAGCTATCCGTGCACACGGAATTATGAAACGTGATGTTGATTATGTTGTTAAAGACGGCGAGGTTCTCATCGTTGATGAATTCACCGGTCGTTTAATGATTGGCAGACGTTATAATGAAGGTCTTCATCAAGCAATCGAAGCCAAAGAGGGTGTTAAGGTAGCCCACGAGTCAAAAACTCTGGCAACCATCACATTCCAGAACTTCTTCCGCCTGTATGAAAAACTTTCCGGTATGACAGGTACTGCCATGACAGAGGAAGTGGAATTTCGCGAGATTTATAAACTGGATGTTATTGAAATTCCTACTAATCAGCCTCTTGCCCGCGTTGACAATGCCGATATTATTTTTAAAACAGAAAAAGCAAAGTTTAATGCAGTGGTTAATGATATTGAGGAAAGACACGCAAAAGGTCAACCTGTTTTGGTTGGTACTATTACAATTGAAAAATCTGAAGAATTAAGTTCTATGCTAAAACGCCGCGGAATTCAGCACAACGTACTTAACGCTAAATATCACGAAAAAGAAGCCGAAATTATTGCTCAGGCCGGAAAATACGGTGCCGTTACAATCGCCACCAACATGGCAGGCCGTGGTACTGATATTATGCTTGGCGGTAATGCTGAATATCTTGCAAAATCCGATCTACGCAAGAAAGGATATAGCGAGGAGCTCATCTCAGATGCTACCGGTTTTGCTGAAACAGATGATGTCGAGATCTTAGAAGCAAGAGAATTATTTAAAGAATTTAACGCGAAACACAAAAGCGAAATTGCACCTGAAGCCGAAAAGGTCAAACAAGCCGGTGGCCTTTGCATCATAGGCACAGAAAGGCACGAATCTCGCCGTATTGATAACCAGTTGCGCGGGCGTGCCGGACGTCAGGGAGATCCGGGTGAAAGCCGCTTTTATATTTCACTTGAAGATGACCTTATGCGTTTGTTTGGTGGAGAGCGAATTTTCAATCTGATGGAATCCCTTAAAGTTGACGAAAATATGCCGCTTGAAACAGGTATCTTGTCACGTTCTATTGAGGGAGCACAGCAAAAAGTTGAATCTCGTAACTTTGGAATCCGTAAAAACGTCTTAGAATATGATGACGTTATGAACAAACAACGTGAGTTGATTTACAGTCAGCGTAACCAGGTCCTTGATGGTAATGATCTTAAAGAATCAATTGTTAAAATGATTTTTGACACGATTGACGATGCTGCCAACCGTTTCCTTTCGAATGATGCTGTTCATGATAATTGGAATCTGGAAGGTATGCGTGACTTTTTCCTTGGATGGATTACCACTACCGACGACTTGAAATATGACACCGAGACATTGGGCGAAATATCAAGAAAAGAAATTGCTCAGCAGCTAAAAGACAAGGCCAACGCTATTTATGATGCTCGTGAAGGCGAGTTTGGCGACGACCTTATGAGAGAAATCGAGCGCGTAATGTTGCTGCGAAGTGTTGATACTCACTGGATGGACCACATTGATGCAATGGATGAATTGCGCAGGGGAATCGGCCTGAGAGCTTATGGTCAGCATGACCCAGTTGTGGAATATCGTAACGAGGGTTATGATATGTTTAACTCAATGACCGAATCTATAAGAGAAGAAACTGCAAAACTCATGTTAACCGTGCGTGTTAAAAAGAACGAAGAGGTTAAACGTGAAAAGGTTGCAGAGGAAATCAGAGAGCCTGTTTCAACAACTGTTCGGGGAACCGGCATGGTAAGCAAGAATTCCCTTTGCCCTTGTGGCAGCGGAAAAAAATATAAACGCTGTTGCGGAAAAGATGAAGCCTAATTAACTTTATCAAATTATTGCTTTAATTAAATAGCTCTCAAGACTATACACTTGAGGGCTTTTTTCATCATTGATTTTTGCATTCATATTTAATACGATAAGTTAGTTCATATACAAATTATTAAAATACTATTAATAATACCGTATCATCTGGTTATAATTTTAAATATGTGCTACAATAACTAAATAACAAAATTTGGGACTTTCCCAAGGAGGTCTATAAATGGAAATAACTCAGCTAGCTTCCGGAGTTACATTAAGATTTATTCAAAATAATCGTTTTAAAACAACAATGATTTCAATATGCTTTTATTTACCACTTAATAAGAATACCGTTTCTGTAGAAGCATTAATACCAAAGGTTATGACCGCACAAAGCCCTAAATATAAGGATTTTTCAGAAATAAATCGTCGTCTGGATTCATTGTATGGAGCAGTTTTGTCAACTAACGTTGATAAACTTGGGGATCTGCATGAAATAAGATTTGCGGTTTCTGCTCTAAGTGACAGATATACTTTGGAGAACAGTGGCGCTCTTTCCGGTGTCACAGAATTGTTAAGCGAGCTTTTGTTTTCACAATATTTAAGTGGACAAAAATATGAGGATAGTGTTTTGACCCGCGAAAAAAGACTTCTTACGGAGGAAATAAATAGCGAAATAAATGATAAGCGGCGTTACGCTCGCCAGAGGTGTGAGCAGGAAATGTGCAGTGGGGAGCCATATGGTCTACCTGCACATGGCACAATAGAGGGTGTCAAAGCAATTGATGATGATTGTTTATACAAACAAATCGAAATGATGCTAAAAACCGCATATGTTAATATTCAAATTACCGGCGAAAAACTGCCCGCAGGAATTTTAGAAACTTTTAAACAAAGCTTTTCTAAAATTCAAAGGGATTATCAGACCTTGAACAAAGATATAATTAACCCTGCAGAAACACTTGAAACTATTGTTGAAAAAATGGACGTCAAGCAAGGCAAACTTGTTATGGGGCTGAGATCCGCTAGTGTCGGCAATGATGAGCAGACAATAAGCACCATGGTAATGGGAGACTTGTTCGGCGGCGGCCCATATTCAAAGTTGTTTTGTAATGTTCGCGAAAAATTGAGCCTTTGCTATTATTGCTCAGCCCGCTCTGTCCGTAGAAAAGGTTTAATATTTGTTGAAAGTGGTGTTGAAAAGCAAAATACCGAACGTGCAAAAGAAGAAATTATCAATCAATTTAATGCAGTTAAAAGTGGAGATTTCACGGCAGAAAACCTTGCAGAATCAACTCGCTCTTTGAGCGATTCTGTTAAATCGGTGTCGGATGATTTGTCTAGTTTGGACCGTTGGTATTCAACAAGAACTTTTGAAGAGAACCCACTGTCGCCTGAGGGTTTCGCAAAGAAAATTTCTTTGGTAACCGCAGATGACGTCAAAGAATCTGCAAACAGGTTTTTGCTGGACACTGTCTATATTATTGAGCCAAAGGAGGAGCTGGAAAATGAATAAAACCTTGGTGCATACAAATTTGCTTGACGAAACTTGCATCGTGGCGCAGCATGAGTCGGGATTACAAATTTTAATTTGTGAAAAGCCTGAGTATTCATCGAGTTTTGCAATTTTCGGAACACGATATGGCTCAATTGACACTGAATTTTCCAGAGATGGCGGAAAACTTCATACAGTACCCGAAGGAATTGCTCATTTTCTTGAGCATAAGCTTTTTGAAAGTGAAGACGGAGATGCATTTTCAAAGTATGCAAAGACGGGTGCCTCTGCCAACGCATACACTTCATTCGACCGCACTTGTTATTTATTTGGCTGCTCGGATAATTTCGACGCAAATCTTGATATTTTGTTGAATTTTGTCAGGTCGCCATATTTTACCCCGGAAACGGTAAAAAAAGAGCAAGGCATAATCGGTCAGGAAATCAGAATGTATGATGACAGCGCTGATTGGAGGGTTATGTTTAATCTTTTGACCGTTCTGTATCATAATCACCCCGTTAAAATTGATATTGCAGGAACAATAGATTCAATTTCCAAAATTGATGATAAACTCCTGTATGAATGTTATAATACCTTTTACAATCCTTCCAATATGTTTATTTGCGTTGCGGGCAATGTAAATTCCGATGAAATTCTGGACAAGGTTCAAAACACAATAAAAGATTTCAAAAAAGTGGACATTACACGCTCAAACTTTGATGAACCACAAAGTATTGTAAAAAACTATATTGACAAAAAGATGTCAGTTGCTATGCCACTGTTTTGCATTGGAATAAAGGATAAAATTGATTCGCCACAGAGGTCGGCACATGAAATAGCGGTAAGCGAAGTGCTCGCAGCCATAATTTCAAGTGATTCATCCTCTCTTTATAAGAAACTTCTTGACAAGGGCCTCATCAACAAAGAGTTCGGCGGAGAATATTTTTATGGTTACAATTATTCCGCCTTTATTTTTCAGGGCGAGTCCAAAGACCCACAGGCAGTGACAGATGAATTCAAAGAAGAAATAACTCGAATTAAGAATTTTGGCATTAATGAAGAAATGTTCAATTGTGCAAAAAACAGTTTGTATGGGCGAGCTGTGCGCCGCTTTAACAACGTGGAAGATATTGTGTCTGTGCTTGTTAACAGTGTAATGAATAATAGTGGCCCTTTTGCTGCAAGTGAAGAATTAAGCTCTGTCACAGTCGAAGATATCATGAGCCGTATAAACGAAATAGACCTTGAAAATATGGCACTTTCCGTAATTTCACCGATGTAATCTCCGTCTTTCGGGACGGATACATAATAAAATTAAATTTATCTATTTTCTACTCTGTGTGTTTAGGGTATAATAATCACATAATCTGTGATTATTATAAT